>CAZXWT010000191.1:0-2716 GCA_964644475.1 uncultured Sediminibacterium sp.
CCATCCATTTGTAATGGAGAAAACTGATATTGACCTCCTGAAGGTAAACCTCTAATAAATACGTTTGATGCTACATCACCACCACCACCTTCAGCAGTGATACCTGGAACTGTTCTTAAGATGTCTGCATTACTATTGAATCTTAAGTTAGCCAATTTAGAAGGACCAAAAGACGTTACAGAAATAGGCATTTCCATTTGTGTTCTTCTACTATTATTAGCAGTTACAACAATGGCATTTAAAGTACTACCAACTTCTTTTAATACCACTTCAATATTACTTGAGTTGGCATTTAGGTTAACAACTTTGTCATCATAGCCTACAAAAGAAATCAACAATGAAGCTTTTGCGTCTGCATTAATTGTAAAAACGCCTTCCTCATTAGTTGCTGTTCCGTTAGTCGATCCTTTTAGTCTTACACTAGCACCCGCAATAGGAGTACCTTTTGTGTCAACTACTTTACCGCTAACCTTGGTGCTTTGCGCATAAATTGTTTGCGTTAAAAGAATAGCTACCAAGCATAAACTAATATTCTTGAAGCCATTAATAAATTGTTTCATAATCAATCGTTTTATTTTAAAATTCAAACCAAATTTCAGTGAATCATATAATACAAAAATCAATCTAGAATAGCCTAAACATTCAATTACAACCGTAATCGTTTACGTAATCGTTTACGGTGGAAAATTTTTGTTAAAATAAATGGTATAATGATTAATTTGGGGTGCACAACATCATTAAAATGCTCAAAAAGAGAACCACCTTAAAAGATATTGCAGAGAAATTGGGTATATCAGTAGCAACTGTTTCAAGAGCATTAAAGAATCACCCAGAAATTAGCCAAAGAATTAAGGATCAAGTAAACCTATTAGTGAGTTCTATGAATTATAGGCCTAATTCTTTTGCCTTACATTTAAAAAATCAACAATCAAGAATGATAGGAGTGGTATTACCCAAAGTAGTACATTATCATTCCTCCACTATTTTGAAAGGAATTATTGCCAAATGTCACGATTTAAATTATCAAGTACTTATATGCGAATCAGGTATTGATGCAGCATCTGAAAGAGAAAACACTACATCATTAATTAATACAGGTATTGATGGGCTATTAGTTTCTTTATCTAATAATAATTTTAGCGAAGATTTTTTTGGTGAACTTCATTCGGAAGGAATGCCAATGGTCTTTTTTGATAAAGTTCCAACTACCATATCCAGTCATAAAGTATTAACAAATGACTTTACTGGAGCATTTATAGCAACAGAGCATTTAATAAAAAACAATTATAAAAAAATAGCTCATTATAAAGGACAAAAAGGTGCAAGAAATACGCAACCAAGATACAATGGATATGCAGCAGCTTTAGAAAAATACGCTTTACCTCTTCAGCCTAATTATATTGTGGAATGTTTAAACTGCAATGAGGAAGAAGGATATAAGCAAACCATCGATTTATTTAGTAAAGAAGATAAACCAGATGCCATTTTTTGTGTAAATGATGAAATGGCTATTGGAGCCCTATCAGCACTAAGACATTTAAAACTTAAAGTTCCAGATGAAATTGGGGTTGTTGGATTCAGCAATTCAACTGCTGGAAGATATATGTATCCATCGCTTACAAGTATCGAACAATCTGGAGAAGAAATTGGTAAAACTGCCGCTGAAATCTTAATTCAAACAATTAATAACGAAAACAATATAGGCTCAACCTTTGTTCAAAATGTAATTGAGCCTATATTAATTATAAGAGAGTCTTCCAATAGAAATAGTTAAGTCTTATTTTAATTTCATATTCACTGGATCCCATTGTACTATCTTTTTACTGAAATAACTTTCATTACAAGATAATGCAGGCGCAGCAGCTCTAAATCCAAATGCTGCATCTTCTACTACTGGTTTACCAGTTCTAACTGAATCAAAGAAATTGGTAAAATGGTCTAAATGATCGTCGTATCCAGCTGGGGCTTTAAATACAATATCATCTTTTGTTTTTCTTTTTCTTTGCTCAGGTGCCCATTTTGCATCATATTCTTTTTGCATTTCTTCTTGCATACTTTTTGAGAAAGTAAACAAAGAATCATATCCACCAAAACCTGGCGCTTCTGGCATAATGCTATGCTTCAAAGTAATATTGTTTCCATTTACTTCAATAATGCCTTCAGAACCTATTAATCTAATAATTTCTTGTCCACCAGTTCCGCTAATAAAGTTTACTTGCAAGGTCATTAAGAAAGCCGCATGTTCATTGGTTTTTGGATATTGCATTACACCAGACATTACATCAGGTAAGTTTCTACCATCTTTCCAATAACTAAATTGTCCAGTACCATATATGCTTTCTGGCCCTTTTGAATTAGTCATTAAATGCGTACCACTTAATAAATGAATAAATAAATCTCCTGCTACACCTGTACCCACTTCTTTAAAAGCTCTCCACCAGAAGAATTTTTTAGAATCATACGCCATTTTTTCTGTGGCTTCAATAAACTTATCCCAATTAGTCGTCATCGCATTGGCATCTTTTGGTATAGTGTATTCCCAAGCTCCGATGGAACTTTGTCTATCATACACTGCATTTACCATATTTAACTCACCTATCTCACCTGATGCAATTAATTCTTTAGCCTTTGCATATCCAATACTACTCACTCTTTGGCTACCAACTTGCAAAACCTTACCAGATTTTTTTGCCGCTTCCATTACTGGATAGCCTTC
>CAZXWT010000192.1:0-2696 GCA_964644475.1 uncultured Sediminibacterium sp.
TAGAGCATCTGACTGTTAATCAGAGGGTCTCAGGTTCAAGTCCTGAAGGGGGAGCAAAACTGCACAAGGCGACAGAAATGTCGCCTTTTTTGTTGTCTAACAGTGAGTTAGGGTGGTTGCATCTTTTGATTTATTTATATAAATTTCTTAAAAGCTCAAAACATGCTTTTTACATTCAATTTACCCGATTATGATTTTCAAAATAATCAACATTCCCAATATTCCCTCTAATCCATGTATTATAAGAGCCATCCAATTGGATTGAAACAGTTTAGAAGGCAATGCAAATACAAAACCAAAATATAAAGCTGTTGAAAAAATTACTTGAGGTTTATGAAGATGATATAATCCAAATAATATGCCGTTAAAAAACCAATCCCACCTACCAAACACACCATTCATTTTAGGTAAAAGTACACCTCTGTAAAAGAGTTCCTCTCCAAGAAAATAATTGAACACAAATGTGATTAAAAATAGGCCTAGTAACCACCAGGCCCCCTTGTAGTTGGATGCATCTATACTTGACAAATCATATTTTGGGAAATGAGGAAAAATATATGTTATCCAAACATCAACATTTGGTAAGGATATAAAGCCAGATTGTATTAATGCGCTAATTAAAATGAATGGCAAAGTCCATAATAAAAACCAATAGCTAGCTTTGCCAGTGAATGGATTAATTGGTTTTTGATATTTTAATCTGTTGCTAATCAAATTCAGATTTATTTGGTAACCTTCGTGTTTAAGTACGATTAACGACAATATAAATTGCCATACTAAACCTATAACAATGCCTATCCAATATACTATTAATATTGGCCATTTAGTAATTTTTACTATTTCTGGAGTAATAACATATGTAAGAATACCCATTGGGATTGCGGAACACAACCATAGAAATAAAATTTTTTTTAAACTAAATTGGTTATTCATTTTGTCTAAATTTGCTGTGTTCATTTTTCTACTTATATTTATAATAAATCTAAAACGTAAAATTAGAAAGTATGTTACAGTAAACTAGATAGTTGCTGTTTTTTAAGTAGTTGAATCTTTCAATCTCCTGGCTAATAAATACTAAACATCGTATAATAGCTGCATATTTCGTTTGTAAGGGGAGAGATAATGACAAAAAGGTTATAATTTTATAGTGTAATCTTTTTTATTTTATGAATAATCTATCTCAATTCCTTAAAAAGTACCGAAATGAAGTAATCGTAGGTGTAATTGTATTTCTTCTTTTGATTTTCAGAGATGTAATAAAGTCATTGTTGTAAAATTGCAGGAAGTTCAACCCTTCAATTTCTTATTCGTCACAAACTCTATCATTGCATTATAGCTAGATCTTTTGCGCGTTAATTGTATTATTTCAAAAGTTCGAAATATTGAACATAAATACCCAAGAAGATATGCCAAAACAGATAATGGCCTAACCTCAGGGTAAGTGTTGCAATGAAACCTGCATTTTTATAATATATTCCTTGCAAGTAATTCATAATTAAACCCGAAAGGAATGCATAAGTAATAAACCAATACTCTCCAGTAGGAAGTTGTTCTAGTGGTTCCCTTAAAGAAGTAATAATTATTGCAGTCCATAAGAAATAATTAAAATAACGACCATCTACAAATTTTTTTCCTAAGAGCAGTAATAAGGTCATTGGGATTAAACGATAAAAAATTTCTATTTCTAATGCCCCAGAAAAATATAAAAATATAGAGTAAGGAAATGGCTGCAAAAATGGAGGCAATTCTGTGTAGGGTTCTGGATGTTGAACAATTTTGATTACAATGATGTCTAATATTCCAAATAAAGCTCCTATTAAAATGGGTTGTAAAAACCTGATTTTATTTGAAATACTTGCTTGAAATAAATTGGGGATGCCAGCATAATTTTGAAGCAACAAGAAAGGAACGCCCAATCCAAGCCATAATAAGTTTTCGACTGACCAGATTCTTAAACTATTGTAGGATGCTGATATCTCTTTTCCATAGATCATTCCCAGGAATGCAATGAATAGGAAACCTAAAAATATGGACAGATTTAATTTATTGTCTTTCATTGAAAAGATGTAAATGTTGAATTCAAAATTAATAACAAATTAAGGTAGTAGCATCTTTTCTTATATTTACTTTATGAAAACACTTCTTTTTGTTATAGCCTTTTTACTCTGCGGAAATTTATATGCTCAAAATACGTTGAGTCCCAAAGAATTTAAGCCTTTTGAAGTGTACCATTCTGAAGATTTGATTATTATTCAAATCTCTGATAATGCATTTTTGCATACCTCATTTCTCCAAACAAATGATTTTGGGAAAGTTCCCTGTAACGGGATGGTGGTTAGAAATAGTAATGAAGTGGTTGTATTTGATACGCCTACCAATAATAAAAGTGCCGATGAGTTGATTAAATTTATTAAGCAAAAGCTACACAGTAAAATCAATGCTGTAATTCCTACTCATTTTCATGACGATTGTTTAGGAGGGCTAGAGTCTTTTCATCAATCTAAAATCCCTTCTTTTGGAAATTTCAGCACTATCGAATTCGCTAAAGCAAGCAATGCTGTTACTCCTCAAAATAGTTTCAATGATTCACTTAAATTGAACATTGGGAATACATATGCTATTGTAAAATATTTTGGTCAAGGACATACTAAGGATAATGTTGTCGGATATTTTCCAAATGACAATATATTATTTGG
>CAZXWT010000193.1:0-2693 GCA_964644475.1 uncultured Sediminibacterium sp.
AAACCCTTGATAAATATAGGTTTATAAACCATCTCAGCATTAGCAATGAATCTTGGCGCACCATTAATTTCTTTACCATTATAGTTGATACCTTTTACAATATTATTAATGTATTTGTGTTTAGCATTCGTTCCACTAAATCTAAAATGCCATTCTGTATTTGGCTTATAATTAATTCCATATTCAATTCCCTTGTGTTCAGTCGAACCTGCATTTTGATTTTGAGAACTACCATCTGGCAATTTTACAGATATAATTTCATTGGTTCCTTGTAAATTATAGATACTCCAATCGGCATACAATTTGTTACCCCCAATGGCCAACCATCCGCCAATTTCGTAATTCTTGAAAGTTTGAGGATCTAAATAAGGTACTAATACCGAATTAAACAACTCTGTAATTTGAGGGGGCACATATCCCTCGCTATAATTACTATACAAACCTACTCCTCTATAATTATAAGTAAATCCTAATTTTGGAGTTAGTTTATCAAATGTTCTTATACTTGAAGGGGCACCTGTTTTTAATTTATTTTTGAAATCATAATTAAACGCATCATAACGTATTGCAGCAACTGCTTTAAATCCTTTAACAGGACTAATCTCGTAATCTACATAAACAGCAGTATTTCTAATATCAGTAGTATAATTACTCAACAAAGAATCCGGTGTATTTTGCGTATAGCTAACATATTTGTTGGATACTGTATCCTTTTTAATGGAAATAAATTTAGCATAATAGGTTTGAGGACTAAAGTCCAAAGAGGCACCTGCTATTAATTTACCATTTAACCAATCAAATTTTTGACTATGTTGTACAATTATTGAATTAGTCTTAAAAGAATTGTCATTGATTTGTCCTTTAAACAAAGTTTTATTGGTAGTTGACGCAATAGAATAAGAAGGATTTTGCTTGACAGAATTGTCTCTATATAAAAAAGAAACACTTGTATTACTTTTACTATTCCATTGTTGAGATAAAATGGATTTATACCTCAAAGCATAAACGCTTCTAAAGGTAAAAGTTTGTAATGAGCTAAAATTCTTTTGAAAATATTTTAAACTATCCAAAGCTCCAGTCATATCACTATAGTAATCAATATATGCTAAAGTGTTTGTCCAAGTCAATTTTTCATTGGCTTTATAATCAGTTCTTAATGAAATGGATGTTTTATTAAAATCACTATGTTCTACTGGACCCTCTTTTCTTTTAGCATAATATCCACTTGCTAAAACACCCCACTTACCAATAGTAGTTCCTATCTGGCCATCCGCCCTTTGGTAGCCAGTATTGTTAAATTGGGCACTTACATTCCCTCCAGTATAAGCAGGTGCAGCCTGTGTAATGATATTCACTGCACCACCAATTGCTTCCCCTCCATATAATGCAGATGATGGTCCTTTTACCACTTCAATACTTTTAGCAGCTGGCAAATTCATTTCTAATAAGGCATTGTGATTGTAAACACCCGTTGTTCTAATTGGAATGCCATCTTCCATATAAAGGAAAAGACTTCTTGTAGTCATTGGCTGGCGAATACTCATTTGATGTTGCTCATTGCCCAAATTCACCATATAAACACCACTCACTTTATTAAGTACTGCATCAATTCTTTGAGCTTTTGCATCTTCAATTGTTTGTTTGCTAATGGTAGTAATGGCAATTGGCGCTTCGCTTCTTTTTTCATTTGTTTTATTTGCAGTCACCACCACCTGGTCTAAAATATTTTGGGAAGGATTTAATGCTATCGCTAAATTCTCGGATGCAACCGAGATAGATTTAGGCTCATACCCTACTGCCGTAACCGTTATTTTCGTTTCATTTGTTGTTATAGTAAAACTTCCATTTTCTTTGGTGGTAATTTTGGTCTTAGCACCTGCTATAACAGCCCCTTGTATGGCTTCCTTTGTGAATGCGTCATATACTTTTCCTGTAATATTTTTTCCTTGCTGAGAAAAAGCAACATTACTAATAAGAATACATAAAATATATCAGATCGATCTTTTCATTCCGATTTAATTTTAAATGATAATATAGCCCTATACGCAAGTAACCCTAGCATACATCACTGCACTAAGGTCATTGGTTGGGAAATAAGATAAAAGATAAAACTAAGCCCCTGGAGGATGGAATATTGTTCCTATATAGATTGATGAAAAGTCATCATTATAGGTGTAAAAAGAAGTTATATCATGAGTTGAGATAACATTAAGAGAAGGAAAAAAGGATTTTGAAGACAAGACCAATTCAGTCTCATTATATTTTGGAGCAGGTGCATTCGTTCCATTGCTACCTTCCTGCTTTTTTATCTTTTTAAGCATTTGGCACTTACCATTACAGTGTAACATAGGCTTTGCCTTGTTTACACAAGCCTTCTTATAAGCGTCTAAATTCACTAAATAATCCGCTATGGCTAAAGACCTAGAAAAGGTTTGAGCCAACAAGGCAGTGAATAGTAATATGGTAATGGTATATTTCAAATTGGTGCAAAGATAAATGGAAATTTGAAAATCAATGATCTGATATAAATGATTTTGGACAGCAATTCGTAAATTGTACCACTCCTTAATTGCAATCCTAAATTGATACTTATGCAAACAAACTCATCTACCCTCACTCCCAAAAAGCATTACCCTATTTTAGATGGCCTACGTGGTGTAGCTTCCATCATGGTTATATTTTTTCATGTTATG
>CAZXWT010000194.1:0-2676 GCA_964644475.1 uncultured Sediminibacterium sp.
CGTATGGAGTAAAGTCAGGATTTGTATAATTAAATGGTTGGATTAATTTTAAAATATCTGGAGTAGATGAGCTCAAAATTGTATTATTATATGAAGCAGTACTAAATAAATCTAATACATTCTGAGTAGTTGTAGTAGAACCAGCTTTACCATCATAACGAACATCAACTGTATTACCAGCTAAAGTAATATTCTTTAATCTGATTACGCTATCCACTAAGTTCTTATAAGTAGAACCGTTAGTTGTAGTCTTTGTTTCATCAATCAAGATACCCAAAGGCCATCCTGCAATAACTGTATTTTGAATAGAGATTCCAGAGTTTCTTCTAATTTGTGCAGCAGCCAAGAATAAAGTATTTCCTTTACCATATGTAGGATTAATTCTTGGTCCAATTACAGTCATATTAGAGAATACAGCTGTAGTTTTTGGAGTAAAATCAGAACCATTACCATCATTATCTGATTCAAACGCTTCAGATTTAGAGATATCAGCAATAGCAGAGTCTCTTAACGCAATACCAAATTGAACATTACCAGAATATCCAAAGTCAGTATCAAAATCATCATCCTGAGTTTTATAAGCAATCAAATACTTACAGTTCACAGTACCACCAAACCACTCATAAGCGTCATCCTTTGCATAAGTAACTTGAATATGGTCAATTGTTGTACCATTACCTACACCAGCCATTGTTAAACTATTTAACTCATTATCTGGTTGGTAAGCATATCCAGCATATTCAATTCTTACATATTGTAAAATACCTGAATTATCAGCATCATTACCAGTAGGGAAAGCAGCATCACCAGATCCAGCTAAACCATAACCTACTTCAGTATCATTGATACCACCTTCAACAGATGTTAAACCTTTTGCAGCAACACCTTTCCAAGTTAAAGATTGGTTTACAGTTGCAGTACCTAATAAAACGATACCACCCCAGTCCCCAGATTGTGGGTTTAATGAAGCAGAAGTGAAAACAACAGGAGCATCTGCTGTACCTTTTGCAACAATCTTAGCACCACGACAAATTACCAATGCTGCAACATCAGCACCAGATTTACCTTGCACTTTTGCACCAGCTTGAACTGTTAAAGTCACACCTTTAGTAACATAAACAATACCAGAAAGGTAGTTAACATCTTTAGCATACAAAGTAGTGTCTTTTGTGATCTTTCCTGATAAAGTAACTGTATTAGATACAACACCAGCAGGAGCCACTTCTTTAGTAACTACGAAAATTTCTTTTTCGCCATCTGTTTCAATCTTTCTACAACCAGTAACGGCTAAAAAAGCTAGAGATAAATAAAATAATTGTTTCATTGTTTTTGTATTTAAAAAAAGTTTTTGAATTGTTTATTATAAAGAGTAATTGATTGTTACGCCATAAGTTGTACCAAATTGTCTAGAGAAACGAACACCATCTGTTGATTTATTATAATTGGTATTACTATTATTGTTTTGATAAAAAATTTGTCGTTGATTTAAAATATCAGCAATAGTGAATTTCACCTCAGCTTTATTTTTTGCAAATTTCTTACTCATTTGAAAATCCAATAACACTCTTGGATTTTCATATACATCTGGAGAACCTGCACCAGCTTGTATATCACCTACTAAATAAATACGCTTACCAATTTGATTTACTAATGCAGTCATATTAAAGCCTTTTTCTACTATATCATATAATAATCCAGCGTTGATTAAATAAGGTGATTGACCTTGTAGAGTTCTTGATACATTCAATTTTTCATCTTTTACCTCAGAGTTAATATATGATCCATTAGCTTGTAATGTAAATCTCTTAGACAACTTCTTTCTTCCCTCTAATTCAAAACCAAATGCAGTAGCTTTAGCAGCATTTTGGAAAGAGAATAAACTAGATCCGCCACCTGCTTCTTGGTAAATACTTTCAATAGGATTTTCGAAATTCTTATAGAAAACACCTACAGTAAATAATTCACCAGCTTGAGGATATAATTCATATCTAATATCAAAATTACTGATCTTGGTTCTTTTTAAACTTGGATTACCAGAAACAGAAGCATTTAATTCGAAATCATAGATATTTAAAGCAGACAACTCTCTTAACTCCGGTCTAATAATAGTCTGAGAAGCTGTCAATCTTAAATTTGCTTTTTGAGTTAACTTAAATGAAGCATTTACACCTGGCAAAAAGTCTGTAACTCTTGAATATGTATGTCTAGGATCCCACTTTTTAACAGAGCCAACTAATTGATCAAAATCTTCTACTCTTAATCCCCAAACCACTCTCACCGCATCTGATAATTTATTATCAAATTGTACATATCCCGCGTTTAAAATAGTATTTGCTAAATATCTAAAATTTTTGTTTTGAATAGAGTTGAAAGCAAATTTGTTATCAGTGCCATTACCAAAATTTGCAGGAACAAAAGCAGATTCAGCTGGCAATAATCTCAATGCAAGATTGTCTGTAGGTAATGTTATTGCAAATAACTGAGCGTCATACAAACGATCTTTAACTTGAATCATGTAACCAGCTTTGATTGTTTGCTGATTAATTTTATACACTAGATCACCCCCGCCAGTATAGATATAATCTGATAATGTTTGAAATACTCTACTTCCTGATTGTTGCGATAAAGTGTTTGAAATATTTAAAACATATGGATCAGTTCCATTAATGCTTTTAG
>CAZXWT010000195.1:0-2671 GCA_964644475.1 uncultured Sediminibacterium sp.
TGAATGGTGACGATCAATTAACGGGAACCATGGTATACACAGATGGTAAAACCTATAATTGGACTGCTGTGAGAGCACCTAAATTAAAAAGAACTACTGCGCCAATTTGGGGACCAGCTATTAAATTAATTAATGGCAACGATATAACTGGTTGGCATACTAATGGACCAAATCAATGGGTGGTAGAGAATGGAATTTTAAGAAGTCCTAGATCTGGTTCCAATATTATTACAGATCAAAAGTTTAATGATTTTAAATTACACATTGAATTTAAATATCCAAAAGGAAGTAATAGTGGTGTATATCTAAGAGGTAGGTATGAAGTACAAATTGAAGACAATAAAGGGAAAGAACCTCTTAGTACTTATTTAGGAGGATTGTACGGATTTTTACCACCTTCTGAAATGGTGGCTAAAGATGCGGGTGAATGGCAGAGTTATGATATCACTTTAATTGGAAGAATGGTTACAATAGTTTGCAATGGTATTACTGTAATTTCTAATCAAGAAGTTCCTGGCATTACTGGCGGAGCATTGGATAGTAAAGAGGGAGAACCAGGTCCAATTTATTTACAAGGTGATCATGGCCCAGTAGAATTCAGAAATATCATTATTACGCCTGCGAAATAATGATATTACGCCTGCGAAATAATGATAGAAAGTTCTTCTTGTTAATTTATCAATAACATTCAATCTAAACCCTCCAATTTGGAGGGTTTTTTCTTACATTAGTTACATGAAAAAAATCATCTACACTTTATTATTCATTGCATTCGCGATGAATGTTTTTGCTCAAGATGCAAGATCTATTGCAAAGTCAAGAATATTACTACCTAATGGTTGGAGCCTTAGCCCTGTAGGAAAAAGTTTGCCACTGGGAGATCTTCCATTAAATATTGCCGTATCTCCAAGTAAAAAATTAATGGCTGTTACAAATAATGGACAAAGTGTTCAAAGTATTCAATTGATTGATGCAATGAAGCATACCATTTTGGATAGTTTAGATATTGAAAAATCTTGGCTAGGTCTTGCATTTAGTAAAGATGAGAAAACCTTGTATGCTTCTGGCGGCAATGACAACTGGATAGTTGAATATGCAATCAAGAATAATAAATTAAAATTGAAAGACTCCATTAAGCTTGGAGATAAATGGCCAACAAAAATTTCTCCTGCAGGATTAACCATAGATTATTCCACCAACACTATGTATGTGGTAACAAAAGACAATAATAGTTTGTACACTATTAACCTTGCTACAAAAAAGATAACCAATCGAATAGAGCTGCCTGCAGAAGCATATACCTGTTTGCTTTCCACTAATAACAAGCAATTGTATATTTCTATTTGGGGAGGAGAAGCAATAGCAGTTTTTGACATTGCTTCTAAAAAAATAATTAAAACATATAAAGTTGGGAATCACCCAAATGATATGGTATTAAACAAAAAGGGCACATTACTTTATGTTGCCAATGCGAATGATAATAGCGTAAGTGTTATTGATTTGAAAAAAGACAAAGTGATTGAAACTTTAAATACCGCATTATATCCTGACGCACCAACTGGTTCTACCACTAATGCACTAGCATTAAGTGAAGATGATAAAAACTTATATATTGCCAACGCGGACAATAACTGTTTAGCAGTATTTGATCTTTCTAAATACGGAAACAGTATTTCAAAAGGATTTATTCCAGTTGGTTGGTATCCTACTGCAGTTAAAGTAATTGGGAATAATATTTTTGTGGCAAATGGTAAAGGCTTCACATCTCATGCGAATCCTTATGGACCTGATCCTTACAAAAAAAGAGGACAGTTAGGTTTTCAATTAGGTCTTTTAAAAGATGCCTCTTCAACACAATATATTGGCGGCCTGATGAAAGGCACTTTAAGTATTATCAAAAAACCAACCGAGGCACAACTAGCTATTTATTCAAAAGCAGTATATGATAATACTCCTTACACAAAAGAAAAAGAATTGATTTCGGGTGCTGAAAAAGGAAATCCCATTCCACAAAAACTAGGAGATAAATCACCAATTAAATACGTTTTTTATATAGTTAAAGAAAATAGAACCTATGATCAAGTTTTGGGTGATGTAAAAGAGGGCAATGGAGATCCGGCACTTTGTTTATTCGGAGAAAATATTACACCTAATCAACATGCATTAACGAAAGATTTTGTTTTGTTGGATAATTTTTATGTGAATGGAGAAGTGAGTGCAGATGGACATAACTGGACATTGGGTGGATATGCAACAGATTACCTTGAAAAAAACTGGGTAACTAGTTATGGTGGCAGAGGTGGCAATTACGATGCAGAAGGTACAAGAGATATTGCAAATAGTAAAAAAGGATTTATATGGGATCATGCAAAAAGAGCCGGAGTAAGTTATAGAACTTATGGAGAATTCGCGGACGATTATAAAGCCAATATCCCAGTTTTAGAGAATCATTTTTGTACTTATTATACAAGTTGGGATCAATCAGTTAGAGATACATCAAGAGTGGCACAATGGAAAAGAGATTTCGATTCTTTGTATGCCGCTGGCGCATTACCTCAGTTAAATACATTAAGATTAATTAATGACCATACGGAAGGATTACGTTTAGGCAAGCCCTCTCCAAATGCACATGTGGCAGATAATGATTTAGCAGTAGGTATGTTTGTAGAAT
>CAZXWT010000196.1:0-2646 GCA_964644475.1 uncultured Sediminibacterium sp.
AAAATCTGTAGAAGGTATGGGTGCTGCATGTAGAAAATTCAATACTCCAGTAACTGGAGGTAATGTGAGTTTCTATAATCAAAATCCAGATGGTCCAGTTTTTCCAACTCCTACAATTGGTATGGTAGGTATTGTAGAAGATATGAAAAACAGAATGACACTTGACTTTAAAAAAGAAGGTGATCTTATTGTGTTATTGGGAGAGCAAAGAAATGATATTGGATCTTCTGAATACTTGAATAAATTAAAAGGCGTTACACATTCTACTGCTCCTTATTTCGATTTGGAAGAAGAATATGCTTTACAACAATTAGTTGCGCAATTAATTAAAGAGCATACTATTCAATCTGCACATGATATTAGTGAAGGTGGTTTAATAGTAACTTTATTAGAATCTGCTTATAGCAACAATAAAGGATTTGAAGTAAGTTCAAATAATAGTGCTTTAAGAAAAGATGCATATTGGTTAGGTGAATCCCAAAGTAGAGTGGTGGTGTCTTGTGAAGCAGCATCTCTATCTGCTATTGAAGCTGCAGCTGCAAAAGCAGGCATACCTGCTACGGTAATTGGTAAAGTAACAAATGGAGCAGTTAAAGTAGAAGGTGAAGATTGGGGAAATATCAGTGTTTGGAAAAACAAGTATGATACTTCTATTGAAAATAAATTAAAATAAGGATTCTTTATTCATGTCAAAACAACCAACGATTGTAGTAACCGGTGCAGCTGGTTTTATTGGTTCAGTTTTTGTTCAATATTTAAATGAGCAAGGATTGGATCAGTTATTATTAGTGGATGATTTTGGTGTGGAAGAAAAAAGAAAAAACTGGGAGTCTAAAAAGTGTATTAAAGTAATAGAGCGTCAATCATTTCTTAGTCAATTAGACAATGATGAACTAGCAATTGATGCTATAGTACATTTAGGTGCAAGAACAGATACTACTGAATTTGATTACGCCATTCATGAAGAGTTGAATTTGAATTATTCAAAGTCTTTATGGAATTATGCAACCCGAAAAAATATACCTTTCATTTATGCTTCATCTGCTGCAACTTATGGTGCTGGTGAACATGGCTATGATGATGGACATGATATTGTAAATTCATTAAAGCCATTGAATCCTTATGGTGTAAGTAAAAATGAATTTGATAAATGGGCTATAACTCAAACTTCTGCTCCTTCAAATTGGGCAGGTCTAAAGTTCTTCAATGTATATGGTCCTAATGAATCGCACAAAGCAAGAATGGCCAGTGTGATATTTCATTCTTTTAATCAAATTAAGCAAACTGGTTTAGTAAAATTGTTCAAAAGTCATAAAGAAGGATTTAAGGATGGTGAACAATTACGTGATTTTGTTTATGTAAAAGATGTGGTAAAAGTAATTGGGTGGATATTGCATCATATGATGCACAAAGAATGGTCTACTGCAAAAAATGGATTATATAATTTAGGTACAGGGAAAGCCAGGTCATTTTATGATTTAGCAGCTAATACATTTAAAGCTCAAGGTTTAGAACCTAATATAGAGTTCATAGATATGCCATTGGATATAAGAGAAAAATATCAATACTTCACAGAAGCCAACATGAGCAAGCTACGCGCTGCTGGCTACACTGCAGATTTCTATACGCTTGAAGAAGGTGTCACTGATTATGTAGCCAACTATTTATTGCCCGCAAAGGGTTATTAATTTTTTCTTACTATTTGTTTCATAGGGCATGTTCCTGTTTAATAAAAATCGTAAGCATTAAATCCACTTCTCGTGCGCGGCTCGCAAAGCTCGAACGCTTACTCGAAATAGATTTAACGCTTACTACTATTAATTACAATATTTCAATTATTACATTTTAAATGATCATTATGAAAAAAAATATAACTATCATAGGCGGCGGTAACTTAGGTGCTTCTATAGCAGAAGGATTAATTCAAAGTGCTTTTGTACAAGCTAATCAAATCACCATTACCAAGAGAAATGTACAGACTATTCAGCATTTAGCACAGAAGGGTGTACATATCACTTCCAACAATGTGGATGCAGTGAAAACGGCTGATTATATAATACTCGCTGTAAAACCATTTCAATTAAAAGATATTGTAACAGAAATAAAGCCAGTATTAAACACCAATCAACACACAATTATAAGTGTTGCAACGGGTGTGTGGTTAAAGGATTTGGAAGAAATGTTAGATTCAGGTTTTGCATTATTTAGAGCCATGCCAAATACTGCAATATCTATTCAGCAAAGCATGACTTGTATTTGTGCAAATAAAGAAGCAAATCAACAAATTGCATTTGTAACTGATTTATTTAATCAATTAGGTAAGTCAATTGTAATTGATGAAAAGTTAATGGATGCTGCAACAGTATTAGGTGCTTGTGGAACTGCTTATGCATTAAGATATATTAGAGCCAATATACAAGGAGGAATTGAAATTGGTTTTAGTGCAGCACAAGCATCTTTAATTGCAGCACAAACAGTAAAAGGTGCTGCTGATTTATTATTGACAAAGAATACGCATCCAGAACAAGAGATAGATAAGGTAACAACACCAATGGGTTGTACCATTGCAGGCTTGAATGAAATGGAGCATCAAGGTTTTAGCTCTTCGCTTATCCGCGGCCTAACTTCCAGCTACCGCAAGATTAA
>CAZXWT010000197.1:0-2643 GCA_964644475.1 uncultured Sediminibacterium sp.
TATGTAATCTTTTTGGAAATGAAATAGAAGAAGGCGAACTTCCGAACGATATTGCATGGACTGGAAAAATAATTCAGGACATTTGCTTTAATAATGCAAACCAATATTTTGGTTGGGAAGCACCTCTATAAAAAATAGATATGAACGTATTAAATAGTTTTAGTTTAGAAGGAAAGACCGCACTGGTAACGGGTTGTAATAAAGGCATTGGTTTTGGTATGACTTTGGCCTTGGCGGAGGCGGGTGCCAATATTATTGGGATGTCCAGTGGGGGTAATTTTGCAGACATCCAAACTGCTGTAGAAAAAACCGGCCGCAGCTTTAGTTACCATCAAGTAGACTTAGGGGATCGTGCACAGATCTATACTTTTGTTGAAAAAATAGCAAACACACCAATTGATATTTTAGTGAACAATGCGGGTATTATTATGCGTAGTCCTGCAGCAGAACATTCTGATGAATATTGGGATAAAGTAATGTCTATTAATTTAGACGCTCAATTTATTTTATCCAAGGCCATTGCTAAACCAATGATAGAAAGAGGCAAGGGTAAAATTATTTTCACTTGTTCTTTATTAAGCTTCCAAGGAGGTATTAATGTGCCAGGTTATGCTGCAGCAAAATCGGCACTCGCTGGTTTGGTAAAAGCATTCGCCAATGAGTGGGCTTCTAAAGGTATTTGTGTAAACGGAATTGCACCTGGTTATATTGAAACAGACAATACCAAGGCATTAAGAGAAGATGCAGATCGCAATAAATCGATCCTGGAAAGAATTCCTGCAAAACGTTGGGGCACACCGGATGATTTTAAAGGGCCAGTTGTTTTCTTGGCATCAGAAGCATCCAACTATGTGAATGGAGCCATTTTATTAGTAGATGGTGGATGGATGGCTCGTTAAATTGATTTAGAGAATCATAAAAGAATTATTAAAGAACGCATTATGGAAATAAGGTTTACACAAAGTCCTCAAGAAACGGCAGGCATGTCAACACAGGCTTTAAGGGATCATTTTTTAATATCAAATTTGTTTATTGATGATCAAATCAATTTGACCTACTCGCATTATGATAGAGTGATTGTAGGAGGGATAAAGCCAGTGAAAGAAAAAGTTGTCTTGCCTAATCCTGCAGAATTAAGAGCGGAATATTTTTTAGAACGCCGCGAGTTGGGAATTATTAATGTGGGCGGAAATGGTAAAGTAGTTGCTGATGGGACTACGCATGCGATTTCAAAAATGGATTGCTTGTATTTAGGAAAAGGTACGCAAGCGGTTTCCTTTGTTTCAGAAGACGCAAACAACCCAGCTTTGTTTTATTTATTATCTGCGCCTGCGCATCATGCTTATCCTGCTGCCATTTGTACCAAGCAAAATGCACAACCCGTTGAATTGGGTGCAGCAGCTACCTCAAATAAAAGAACCGTGTATAAATACATTCACTTAGAGGGCATTAAAAGTTGTCAATTGGTGATGGGGTTGACTGTATTGGAAGAAGGTTCTGTTTGGAACTCTGTCCCCCCTCATACTCATACACGTAGAATGGAAGTGTATTTTTATTTTGATTTACCAGCAGAACATAGAGTCTTTCATTTTATGGGAGAGCCTACTGCGACAAAACATATTGTAATGGCCAATCATGAAGCCACCATTTCGGCTCCATGGAGTACGCATTTTGGTTGTGGTACGAGTAACTATGGATTTATTTGGGGTATGGCTGGTGAAAACCTAGTGTACACCGATATGGATCCCGCACCTATTCATACATTGGCATAAATTATATAAAACAAGATGAAGAAAGTATTTTGTTTTGGAGAATTATTATTGCGCTTTTCGCCCAACCTGCAAAAGCAATGGATACAGGAACATACAATTCCTGTTTTTGTAGGAGGTGCAGAATTGAATGTAGCTAAAGCATTGGCAGCATGGCAAACTCCAGTAAAATATGTTTCTGCTTTGCCGGATAACTATCTTTCTAAAGAAATTATAGAAAGCTTACAAGAGGAAGGAATTGATAGTAGCGATATTTTATTAAGTGGTGATCGCATTGGCACTTATACCTTACCCATGGGTGCCGATTTAAAAAATGCTGGAGTGATTTATGATCGAGCTTATTCTTCTTTTTCTTTTTTAAAACCAGGCATGATTAACTGGGAGCAAGTATTGGATGGTTATGATTGGTTTCATTTTACTGCCATTAGTCCAGCTTTAAACCCAAGTATAGTAGCTGTTTGCGAGGAAGCACTACAATTTGCAACCCAAAAAGGGATGACTATTTCAGTGGATTTAAATTATAGAGCTAAATTATGGCAATACGGTAAAAAGCCCGTGGAAGTGATGCCAGACTTGGTTAAATACTGTCATGTGATTATGGGCAATGTGTGGAGTGCACATCAATTATTGGGAACGCAATTAAATCCTGCATTAAATAGTGATTGTGAAAAATCATTTTACATTGAGCAAGCCAAATTGGTTGCTCAAGAAATCATGACCACTTACCCTAAATGTAATTTGGTAGCCAACACCTACCGTTTTTCGGAAGGAGATGCAGTGCGTTATTATGCTACCTTAACTAGCCCATCCGATCATGTAGTTTGTAAGGAACATTATACCGAAACCGTGGTAGATAAAGTAGGAAGTGGCGATT
>CAZXWT010000198.1:0-2637 GCA_964644475.1 uncultured Sediminibacterium sp.
GATTTAGGGGTAGACATGTTTGATTGTGTGATGCCTACAAGAAATGGTCGTAATGGAATGATTTTTACAAGCCAGGGAGTTATCAATATTAAGAATAAAAAATGGGCCAATGATTTTTCTCCATTAGATCCAGGTATTCCTAATGAGTTAAGTAATTATTATACCAAAGCATACATGCGCCATTTATTTGTGGCAGACGAGATATTAGGTTTGCAATTAGCGAGTATTCAAAATCTATCTTTTTATCTTTGGTTGGTAGGTCAGGCAAGAGAACATATTATTGCTGGTGACTATAACAGTTGGAAGACTAGCATGATTCAGCAAATAAGTCAAAGATTATAATTAAAATAAAGGCATTGAAAAAATTAGATTGGTATATTATTAAAAAGTTTTTGTCGGTATTTTTTTATGCCATCTTTTTCTTTGCAGTGATTGCAGTGGTGATTGATTTAAGCGAGAAGACAGACGATTTTGTTAGAACCGGTTTAAGTGCCAACGAAATCATTACTCATTATTATATTGGTTTTGTGCCTCATATTATTGCATTGTTATTTCCTTTGTTTGTTTTTATCTCCGTAATATTTTTCACCTCTAAGATGGCAGGACAAACAGAGATCGTAGCCATTTTAGCAAGTGGGATAACATATAATAGATGGTTAAGACCTTATTGGATTGGGGGAAGTTTTTTGGCATTGGTTTTATGGATAGCCAATCAATGGACAGTTCCGCAAGCGAATAATATTAGAGGAAGTTTTGAAGCAGCATATATTGATAAAAATTCAAGTTATGATGCATTGGTAAGAGGTTCTTCAGATTTGTATTTTAGAATTGACTCTTTTACTTATGCAGGAATTTATGTTTATGATACTGCCAATAATAGAGGAGGCAATTTTTTCTCTTATACTACCAAGAATGATAAAGTAGTGAGTAATTTAAGAGCAGAAACCATATTATGGGATACGGCTAAAAAATTATGGCAATTGACAGAAGCTGTGGAAAGGAAAGTATTGGATGATAAAGAAGTGGTGACATATTATCCATTTCTAAATAAAAAGTTTCCTTTTAAACCTGCAGATTTAGAAAAGGATAAGTATACTAAAGACAAATTAACTACACCTCAATTAATCCGTCAGATCAAATTGGCGAATTTAAGGGGTGCAGAGGGGTTGAATGAATTAAAGATAGAGCGTTATAGAAGAGATGCTACACCTATTACGGTGCTTTTATTGACCCTAATTGGAGCCATAATAGCTGGTAGGAAAGTTAGGGGAGGAAGTGGCTCTCACTTAGCATTAGGCTTCGTTATCGCAGCTGTGTTCATATTAACCGATAGATTCTCCACTATATTTTCGACAAAGGGAAATTTACCCCCTTTATTGGCCGCTTGGATACCCAATATGGTATTTATATGGGTGGTATATTATTTGTACAAAAAAGCGCCTAAATAAAGTATTCTTAGCTAACTTTGCCCCCAAATTAAAAGGTTTCTAATTTATATACTTTTTTTATGGAAGCAATCAAAGACCTCTTCAGTGTAAAAGCAACTGCTGCTGCAGCTGAAATCAAAGAACTAATCAAACAACATGGTGAAAAGAAAATTGGCGAAGTAACACTTGCTCAGGCCTATCAAGGTATGCGTGGTATTACTGGCTTAGTGACTGAAACAAGTTTGTTAGATGCGCAGGAAGGAATTCGTTTTAGAGGTTATTCTATTCCAGAATTACAAGCAAAATTACCTAAAGCAAAAGATGGTGACGAGCCATTGCCAGAAGGTTTATTTTATTTAATGATGGTAGGAGAAATTCCAACAGAAGAAGATGTAAAAGAAATCACAAGCAATTGGCAAAGAAGAAGCCATGTGCCTTCACATGTGTTTGATGTGATTGATGCATTGCCTTTAAGCACTCATCCAATGACTATGTTTGTTGCTGGTGTGATGGCATTACAAACTGAAAGCAAATTCTCGCAAGAGTATGCTAAAGGAATGAACAAGAAAGATTATTGGCAATATACATATGACGATTCAATGGATTTGATCGCAAGATTGCCAAGAATTGCAGCATATATCTACAGAAGAAAATATAAGAACAACGAACATATTCATCCAAATGGTTTATTAGACTGGGCAGGTAATCTTGCTTATATGATGGGCTTTGAAGATGAAAGCACAAAAGAGTTGATGCGTTTATACATGACTATTCATGCAGACCACGAAGGTGGTAACGTTTCAGCACACACTACACACTTAGTAGGTTCAGCATTAAGCGATCCTTATTTAAGTTATGCTGCAGGTATGAATGGTTTAGCAGGTCCTTTACACGGCTTGGCGAATCAAGAAGTGATCAAATGGATTTTTGAAATGCAAGAAGCTATTGGAACAGATAATCCAACTGCAGAGCAAATTGCTGAATACGTTCAAAAAACATTGGCATCTGGTAAAGTAGTTCCTGGATATGGACATGCGGTATTAAGAAAAACAGATCCTCGTTTTACTGCACAAATGGAATTCGGTAAGAAACATTTAGCAGATGATAAATTAGTGAACACAGTTTGGAAAATTTACGAAACTGTACCTCCAATTTTAGAATCATTAGGAAAGGTTAAAAACCCTTGGCCAAATGTGGATGCACATAGTGG
>CAZXWT010000199.1:0-2628 GCA_964644475.1 uncultured Sediminibacterium sp.
TACATATTTTACTGAAGTTAATAAATTTAGTAGATTACATAACCAAATATACTTGCTATGCCATTTTTAATCATCTTAACTTGGTTGACTCATTTCTTTGTTCAAGAACCTCAAGGTCCAAAGTTTAAATTAATTCCAGCACCAAAAGTTAGTTTTAATTCTTTTGTGGACTGCAATATGGCAGAAGTATGGGTGGCAGATACTTTCAGAATTTTCCCAGGTAAATATGGCGAAGACCCTTTGTGGGGTTATTCAAAAAATTTAAAATACTCCGATGGACCTAATGCGAATCAAGTTTTTAAAAATGCAGCCGAACAATTTCATGATCCATCAATGCCTTTAAATGTACCTGTTGGACAAACGGGTTTACATGGAGCAGTTTGGTTTGAAACAGTATATCAAGATAAAAATGATAAAACCGGACATACCTTATATGCCTTATATCATAACGAGAACTATCCTATCACTTTGCCTTATGATCCAAATACAAAAGAAGGTTATACCAATAGTAAATTATGGCCACAGGGTTTGACCGGACCAGAGAGCCCTGCTGCAGTTTGCAGAATTGGTATCATGAAGTCTATAGATGGAGGAAAGTCTTGGGATAATAAAGGAATTATTCTAGAAGATCTGAATCCAAGAATGATTTTAAAACCACACAATACTTCTAATACTTTTGCTGGAGGTGTGGGTGACCCTTCTGCCATTGCAAGCGGAGATTATTTATATGTGTTTTATGGTGAGTATGGATATCCAGGTGTGTATGATGCTAAAAACTATGATCCTAAAAAAGAAGCGTCAGGCCAATGTATCAGTATTGCTCGCATCGCATTAAAAGATTTAGATAACCCAGTAGGTAAAGCAAAGCGTTGGGATGGGAGGGCATTTACCATTGCACATAATAGCTTTGGTAAACCAGTTGCCTCTTTACAAATTGCTGCAACCGAAGGCGGTGGTGCAGCATCTTCGCCCACTGGTGGTTTTCATTGGGGACCTTCAGTTAGTTGGAATAGTTATTTAGATTGTTGGGTGATGATGATGGGAAAGGTTGAGGGAAAGTCTTGGGAAGGGGATAAGATTTATATCTCTTTTAATAAAAACAAAGATTTGGGAATTGGAAATAATAGTCAACAATGGACTAAGCCTGAATTAGTATTTCAAAAGCCAGGATATATTTTATGGTATCCCTCTTTACAACCTTTAGACACAGAAGAAGACATTAAAGAAAGACGCACTTCTCTTAAATTGGGTAAGCGCGCAAGATTTTTTGTAAAGCGAATTAAACCAGGTGACGACGAATATGCTTCAGAGCATATTATAGAGTTTGAGAAATAATATCTTCTATAATTTTAAGATGATGTTTGGTATGAATATCTAACATCACAAATGTGTGTCTCTTATTTAATTTTCCAAAAATTGGATGAGTAAAATATTGACTAGGCTGAGCATTTTTTAGTGCCTGAATTGCTGCTCTAGTGCTAGCAAACAAAGCATCATAATTAACTTGCTCGTTTTGTTTGGGTATCACTATTTCTGGCGCATTTGCTTTGCCTCTTGGAAATTTCCCCAATAAAAAAACGACAGTTCTCTTAAAGTCAAATTTGTATTCATACTTATTAGGATCTGAATTGGTCACTGTATCAATAATTCTTGAAATGACTAATAAGCTATGTTCAATATGCCATCCAATATTTACAGAGGATACAACACTATTGTGTTTATCCGCTTGTGGAATATAGCTATATAATTTTTCTAAAGAAGGTTCTAGGTTTCTCATAATATATAAGGTTTCATAAAATCAACACTTTGTTTTAAAGCGTCAAATACATCCATTGCCGTTTTATCCATTTCGATAACCAGGTATTCACATTTTGAAGAAGCAGCCTTAAAAATTGCTGGAAAGTTTTGAGTTCCTTTTCCGACAGGGGTCATTGGATCTGGATTATCAATAGCTAATTGATCATTATACTTAGCTGGTCCATCTTTTACATGCATGAATTTGACTCTATCTCCAAATTTTTGAATAATGGTTGCTGGATCATGTCCTGCAACTTTCACCCAATAGGTATCTATTTCAAAAAAGATATCTTTATCTAAATCCTCTAATAATATTTCATAAACAAATTTATCTGATACTTTGTTTCTAAACTCCCACCAATGATTATGTAATCCAAATTGTAATCCATTTGCTTTTGCAAATCTATTTGCATCATTATAAATTTTTATCAACTCTTTTGTTCCTTCTATGCTACTGTATCTTTTGTCTTCTGGCCAACCATGCCAAATCATATTATGACAATTGAATGCTTTTGCAGTTTCCAAAAAGGTTTTTTTATTATCACCAATGGGAATTTCAATATGACAAGAGCTTACCTTTAATTTATTTTCTTTCAAAACGTTCGCAGCTTCTTGTAAACTCACACCTTCTGGCCAAAATGCAGTTTCAACATTTTTAAATCCAAGATTAGCAATTTTTTTTATAGTTCCTCTGAGGTCTTGTTTTATCTGATCTCTAACAGTATATAATTGAATAGATAAGTTTGGCTTATTATTGAAGCTTATTATATCTAATGACTTAGGTAAAGAAGCGCCAATTAAACCCATTGACGATAACTGTAAAAAATCTCT
>CAZXWT010000200.1:0-2626 GCA_964644475.1 uncultured Sediminibacterium sp.
TCTTCAAATCTAAACAAAGAAGATCCAAAACCAGTTTCTTCACAATTCTTCACTTTGCTAGCAACATAGGTTTCACTAGCCCCATTATTGCCCACTAAAATAGCAGCCAAATGCGGCGTTCTTTTTCCTGCTGCTTTTAGGGCAGTAGTTTGCTCTAATAAACTAGCTTTTACAGCTGCGGAAGCGATTTTCCCATCTAATACTAACATGGTGCAAATTTAGTTTATTTTAAGATTGGTTCCGAGTATCTTTGTTACCTTAATTTGAAATATGGAACAACAACCCAACCAACCCTTAAATATTGAGATTAGCGAAGAAATCGCAGAAGGCACTTATGCTAATTTGGCAATCATTACCCATAGCAACGCAGAATTTGTAGTAGATTTTGTGAATGTGATGCCGGGTACTCCAAAAAGCAAAGTAAAGTCAAGGGTTATACTAACACCAATGCATGCCAAGCGTTTTATGAAAGCCATGGTGGACAATATCGAAAAATTTGAAGCAGCTAATGGACCAATTGGAGATATGGAAGCGATAGAAATCCCAATGAATTTTGGTGGACCTACAGCTCAAGCATAGATTACCAAATAGTAGATTGTTCTGCATAACTATAATAGCCCTCGGTGCTCACAATTAAATGATCTACTAATTGGAGATCAAAAACTTTGGCCCCTTTTCTTACTTTTTCGGTTAATTGATCATCCATATTGCTCGGTCTTAATTGACCACTGGGATGATTGTGGCATATGATAAAACTAGTAGCACCGTGCATTAATGCAGTTTTAAAAATAACCCTAGGGTCTGCGATGGTGCCAGTAATACCGCCTTCACTCAAAGTTTCTACATGAATAATTTTATGCGCTTGATTTAACAAAAGAATCATAAAATATTCTTTGGGTTCAAACTGTAAAATATTTTTTAAATAATTCACTACTTCTGAACTTTGGGTAATGGCAGTGAGCGGATATTGGGTTTCCATTCTTCTAGATCCTAGTTCTATCGCTGCCAAAATACGCACTGCTTTTACTTTACCAATGCCTTTAATTTTCAAGTTCAAAATATCTTTCAATGAAAAGCTTGCTAGTTTTTTAAAATTATGTTGAGTACTAGCAAGCAATGCCCTGGCAATATCGATGGCATTTTGATTGGCAGTACCATGTTGTAAGATAATGGCTAATAACTCTGCAGTACTTAAATGTTTAGGTCCCTTGGTATGTAATTTATAGATGGGCTGGTCTTCAGAAGCCCAATTTTTTATAGAATCTCGCATGGATAATTGCTTTACGACAAAAATCCAAGAAATAGACATTTAAATCCTAGGTATAAATACTTCAAAATGGGATGAGATGTGTATAAGTTGGCTACTTGTTGAAAAGTAGCGCTTTTATTATTTAATTCTTTTTGTGCTTCTCTTTAACTTTGGCGCAATACCCAACTTCATGAACCCTTCAGTTAAAATATTTGCAGGAACAGGCTCAACCGAACTTGCAGAAAAGATTGCGCAAAGATTTGGCGCCCCCATTGGTAAAGTGAATATTCAAAAATTTAGCGATGGAGAATTCCAGCCGGTATTTTTGGAAAGTATTCGTGGCGATTATGTTTTTTTAGTGCAAAGCACTTACGCGCCAACAGATAATTTAATGGAGTTGTTGTTAATGATTGATGCAGCCAAAAGAGCAAGTGCATATAAAATTATTGCAGTGCTTCCTTATTATGGTTTTGCACGTCAGGATAGAAAAGACAAACCACGTGTGGCGATTGGAGCAAAGCTTATAGCCTCTTTATTAGAAACAGCTGGAGCGAATAGAGTGATCACAATGGATTTACACGCTGCTCAAATTCAAGGATTCTTTGATGTGCCTGTGGATCACTTAGATAGTTCTGCTGTATTTATTCCTTATATCGAGTCATTAAAATTAGAGAACCTTTGTTTTGCTGCACCAGATGTGGGTAGTACGAATAGAGTGCGTGAAGTAGCCAACTATTTTAATGCGGAGATGGTTATCTGTGATAAACACCGTAAGCGTGCAAATGAGATTGCAAGTATGGTGGTGATTGGAGATGTAACTGGGAAAGACATTGTTTTAGTGGACGATATATGTGATACAGGTGGCACTTTGGTTAAAGCAGCTTCTTTATTAAAAGAAAAAGGCGCTAGAACGGTACGTGCTTTAATTACTCATCCTGTTTTAAGTGGTAAAGCATATGAAAACATCGAAAACTCCATTTTGGAAGAATTAGTAGTGTGCGACACCATCCCATTAAAGCACCCAAGCTCCAAAATCAAGGTAATTACCGTAGCAGATCTATTTGCAATCGCTATCAGAAATGCCTATGAAAATAAGAGTATTACCAGCTTATTTGTACACTCGCAATTAAAGGCAAGAGGCTAATAATCAATAACTTATATAATAAAAGGGAGAGACTTTGGTTTCTCCTTTTTTATTACTTATCTTCGCGCTCCATTATTGAGAAAGAATAATGGGATCATTAATTATTAAAATAGAACTCAAATGAAGAAAGTTACAATCGAAGGACACTTGAGGACCGAAGCTGGCAAAAAAGCCGCCCGCCAACTACGCTCTCAGGAAAACGTGCCAGGTGTAATTTACGGGGGTGCTCAGGA
>CAZXWT010000201.1:0-2622 GCA_964644475.1 uncultured Sediminibacterium sp.
TTCTTCACTTGAATAATGAACTTCTCTTTAAAATAGTCTTCTTGAAAAATATCATAGATCGACATCATTTTAGGACGCACACCACTTTCTGAAATTTCTTGATGTAAATCGCCTCCTTTTAAACAAATCAATCCACCCGGTTGATTTGTTTTTTTATGTAAGATAGGGCCGGCCCATCTCCATAAATCTTTTAATGGAGCAACTGCTCTACTAATAGCATAATCAAATTTTTTATTCTTAATTTCTTCTACTCTAGCATGTTTAGTAGTAATATTTTTAATACCTGCAACTTCACAAACGGCATCCACCACTTTTAATTTTTTAGCAATACTATCTACCGCTAAAAACTGTACTTCAGGGAAGAAAATTGCCATGGGAACGCAAGGGAATCCACCACCACAGCCTATATCAATAACCTGAGTGCCTTTCTCCCATTCTACAATAGCTGCAATACTTAAAGAATGTAATACATGATGCAAATAAATATGATCAATATCTTTTCTAGAGATTACATTTATCTTGGCGTTCCAATCTTTATAGGCGCCTTCTAGTGCGGCTAATTGTTGTAATTGCTTATCGGTAAAATCAGCAAAATACTTTGTAATTAGTTCCAGTTTTTCTGGGGTGCTTTCCATACGCTTGGTAAAGTGAATAAATAATAAAATATTGACCAAATATCAAATACAATAAACCAAGGCCATAAATCTAATTCGTTTAATTTCTTCATGGTACTTCTTAAAATAGTTCCTTGAATAATTAATCTAAATGCAAAAATAGCACCCACTAAAATATATTCTTTAGTAATGATTAATGCTGCAATGGTCATTGGATATACCAAAAACAAACTAATAGCATATAATGCCAATAAGAATGAATGCGATTTCTTGTAATATTTGCTTGTAGTATAGTGTCTGTATTTTTGATTCATCCAAGCGTTAAAGCTAGTTTTGGGCTCGCTTAAAGTATGTGCTTCATGATCAATCACAATGGCTGTATTTTTTGCATTAGCCACCTGATTGATAAATAAATCATCGTCACCGCTAGGTATTTGATTGATAGAAGAGAAGCCTTTGTTTCTTAAGAATACTTCTTTCTTATAAGATAAATTTCTTCCAACACCCATATAAGGAAGTCCTGCAAGTGCATAAGAGAAATATTGCAATGCAGTTTGGAAAGTTTCAAAACGAATTAACTTATTCAAAAAGCCGGGTTTCTTTTTATATGCTCCATATCCCAACACTATTTCAATTCCATCGTTATAGCCATCTTGCATTAATTTCATCCAATGCTCGCTAGCAGGCACACAATCTGCATCAGTTAATAACAAGGTTTCATTTTTGGCAGATTTAATACCTATAGATAAAGGAAATTTCTTTCCACTAATCATTTTGGCTTCCTGTGTTAAAGTAACCGGGTTTAAATTTTTGAAAGATTTTTTAAATTCTTCAATCAAATATTTTGATTCGTCTTCGGAGTTGTCATTCACTAATACAATTTCATGGGTGGTATTATAATCCTGTACTAATACCCCTGGTAAATTATTGGCAAGATTTTCTGCTTCATCTCTTGCGCAGATCACCACAGAAATGGGGTGCTCAACATAAAAGTCTTTTTTAGGCTTTTTATAGATCGCTAATCTTAGAAAGAAGAACAAGTAATAAAACACTTGAATAGCAATAACAGCTATAAAAGCAATAAGTATATATGGGCTTAGTACGGATAGGCTAATCATGCTGCAAAAGTAAAGTTTTTGACCTTACCTTTGCCATATGGCGGCATTACAATTTGAATTAGTAAAAGAAAGCGAAAAGGGATCCTCAAGGGCTGGAACCATAACAACAGATCATGGGACTATTCAGACTCCCATCTTCATGCCAGTGGGCACTATTGGTTCTGTGAAAGCAGTGACTCAACAACAATTAAAGCAAGATATTCAGGCACAGATTATTTTAGGGAATACCTATCATTTATATTTGAGACCAGGTTTGGAAGTATTAGAAGCTGCAGGGGGGTTGCATCAATTTATGGGCTGGGATAGACCCATTTTAACAGACAGTGGCGGATATCAAGTTTTCTCTTTAGCCAACAATAGAAAAATCAAACCAGAAGGGGTGGTTTTTCAATCGCATATTGACGGAAGCAAGCATTTGTTTAGTCCCGAAAAAGTAATGGATATTCAAAGAACTATCGGGGCAGATATTATCATGGCTTTTGATGAATGTCCTCCGATTCCAAGCACTTATGAATATGTTAGAAAAAGTATGGATCTAACACATACATGGTTGGATAAATGTGTTCATCGTTTAGCAGAGACGCCAGATAAATACGGTTACACGCAGAATTTATTTCCTATAGTACAGGGAGGATTGTATAAAGATTTAAGAAAAGCATCCTGTGAATATATAAGTTCAAAAAATGCGGTGGGTAATGCAATTGGAGGATTAAGCGTGGGAGAGACAGAAGAAGAGATGTATGAATTCACTGCGCTTTGTTGTGAAAATTTACCAATAGATAAACCAAGGTATTTGATGGGAGTGGGAACTCCCTGGAATATTTTAGAAGCCATTGATTTAGGGGTAGACATGTTTGATTGTGTGATGCCTACAAGAAATGGTCGTAATG
>CAZXWT010000202.1:0-2617 GCA_964644475.1 uncultured Sediminibacterium sp.
TTGTAGTGCCAACTTAGAGACAATTGAAACAGATCCAATATTTTTTTTCTTTGTGCACCATTCAAATGGATATTTTCCAAATCGTTATAAAACTGCAGGGTCATAAACTGTGAAGCAGTCTGCGCTTCTACTCCCTCTAGAAAATATGGATGCAATGGTTTCTCCTTTACAAATTGACCTTCTTTCACATCTAATAGTGGTGTCTCTTCGCTATACTTTCCTTGTAAACCAAAACCTAATGTCTCACTTAGATGAATTAAAAAATAAATGGGCAAGTTACTCGCTAACACTGAACCACCACTATCTAATTGTTTAAAAGTATCTTCAATTAAATAAAATAATTCAGGGTGTGGTTCGGGTTGTAGGGTTTGTTGTAATACTTCTACAATATAGGTGGCTACTGCATTTCGGATAATATCTGAATATACATTTTGATAGATATAAGACCAGTTCACCTCCTTTAACATCTGCATGCTTTTCATTGGATAGTGATAGGCTTCCATTTGCAACATTGCAGCAGGTTGATAAAAAACTCCTTTGCTTGCTCCTTTCTTGCTGGTGGTTCTTACCCCTTTAATGATATATTGTTGTAAACCAAAAAGCTCTGTATAAATAGATGCAATCACACTAGTGTCTCCATATTTTGTGACGCGTAATACAATGCCCTTGGTATTGTGTAACATAAAAAATTATCAGACGCTCTTAAACTGTTGTAAAAAACGCAGATCGTTTTGAGAGTATAAACGTAAATCGTTTACTTGATATTTTAATTGAGCAATTCTTTCTACACCCATACCAAACGCAAAGCCAGTATACTTTTCAGGATCGATACCAAAGTTTTCTAAAACTTTTGGATGCACCATTCCTGATCCTAAAATTTCTACCCAACCTGTATGCTTGCAAATATTACATCCTTTACCTGAACATATTTGACAACTGATATCCATCTCTGCACTTGGTTCTGTAAAAGGAAAATAGCTTGGACGAAATCTTACTTTCACATCTTTGCCAAACATTTCTTGTACGAAAAAATATAATGTTTGTTTTAAATCTGCAAAGCTTACGTTTTCATCTATATACAATCCTTCAACTTGATGAAAGAAGCAATGCGCTCTTGCAGAAATGGTTTCGTTTCTATAAACACGACCTGGACAAATTACTCTGATTGGAGGTTTCTGCGTTTCCATCACTCTTGCTTGTACGCTCGAAGTATGCGTTCTTAATAACCAAGCAGATTGATTTTCGCTTCCTTCTTGCACATAAAAAGTATCCTGCATATCTCTAGCTGGATGATCTTCTGGCAAATTCATGGCGCCAAAATTGTGCCAATCATCTTCAATCTCTGGACCTTCTGCTACTGCAAATCCTAATCTTTTAAAAATAGATACCATTTGATTTCTTACCAAGTTCAATGGATGTCTTGTTCCAACGGGTGTTGGATCGCCCGGCATAGAGAAATCTATAGAGCTATCTGTAGAAGCTGTATCCCCCAATCCTGCTTGAAATGCTTCAAAAGCAGTTTCGGCATGTATCTTAAAAGCATTTAATATTTGGCCAAATTCCTTCTTTTGCTCATTTGGCACATTCTTCATCTCACCCATGATTTGTTTAACCAAACCCTTGGTGCCCAAATATTTAATTCTGAACTGCTCTAACTCGTCCTGAGAGGTAATAACAGCGGCAGTAATCTCTGCCTTTATGCTTTCAATTTGCTGTAACAATTGCTCCATAATACGAAGATAAGCAAAACCGCGGTGCGGTTTTGAGATGGATAGAAAATTTATAAGGTAAAAATCGTACTTTCGTAACAGTTATATATACATGGAGTACAATACATCAAGAAGCATTATGGGGATGAGAGAATACGGACGCCACGTTCAAAGAATGGTGGACCATCTTATGACCATAGAAGACAAAGCTAAAAGACAAGAACAGGCTCAGGTGGTGATTGAGCTAATGGGTTTTTTAAATCCAAACCTGAAGAATATTGAGGATTACAAGCATAAATTATGGGATCACCTGTTTTTTATGAGCAATTTCAAATTGGATGTTGACAGCCCTTATCCTATTCCAACCAGAGAAACATATAAGCAAAAGCCTGATCCGCTTCCTTATCCTAAACGCAAAATCAAATACGCTCACTTAGGTAAAAACCTTGAGTTGGTAATTGATAAAGCTATGGCGGAAGAAGATCAAGAAAAGAAAACAGGCTTTGCACATGCGATTGCGCATTATATGAAACTGGCTTATAGCAACTGGCACAAAGAATTAGTACAAGATGATGCTATTCGTGCAGAGTTAAATGCTATCACTGGTGGTGAATTGGAATTTAGCAATACACCTTATATCAAACATCGTAACCAGAACTTTGAAAGAGATGAATATCGTCCAGCTGGTGGAAGATGGCAGAATAATCGCAATAGAGGCGGTGGTGGTAGAGGACCAGGTGGTGGCGGCGGCCGAAACAATAATAACAGAAACTTTAAGAAACGTTATTAATATACAATCCCATCTAAAACTAGATGGGATTTTTTTTACTAATTTCGTCAGATAACATAATACAATGAGTTCATTTGAAGTTAGAGGTGGTAAAAAATTACATGGCACCATTATCCCT
>CAZXWT010000203.1:0-2611 GCA_964644475.1 uncultured Sediminibacterium sp.
AAAAACGTTCACCAAAACTCCACAATATGGATCATTTATTCCTTTTAGATGCAACAATGTCAATCGCAAAGACTGACTATGTTTCGTTTACTTTCTTTGTAGGCACAATGGCAATGATGGCCGCTGCCGTATTTTTCTTTTTCGAAGTAGGTAACACCAGTAAAGAATGGAGAACGTCGGTATTAGTATCGGGGTTAATCACATTCATTGCTGCAGTTCACTACTACTACATGAGAGGCTATTATGCTGAAACACATGACTCTCCTACATTCTTCAGATATGTAGATTGGTTATTGACAGTGCCTTTAATGTGTGTTGAATTCTATCTAATCACTAAGAAAGCAGGTGGTACTGCTAGCTTATTATGGAAGATGATTTTAGCTTCTGTAGTAATGTTAGTTACAGGATATATGGGAGAAGCTGGATTAGGTAATGCTACCATCTGGGGAACTGTAAGTGCTATCGCTTACTTCTACATTGTATACGAAGTATGGATGGGAGAAGTTAAAAAATTAGCAACAAGTGCTGGTTCAGCAGTTGCTTCTGCGAACGCTGCTTTAGGTTGGTTTGTATTAGTAGGATGGGCAATATATCCTTTAGGATACTTAATCGGAACAGCATCTGGTCAATGGTATGCAGGTTTTGCAAACATTGGTTTAGACATGAATATTGTTTACAATATTGGTGATGCTGTAAATAAAATAGGTTTTGGTTTAGTTATCTATGCATTGAGCAGAAAAGCTGCATAATCGTTCTTGGTTTGAGTAGGGCGAACATAATGTTCGCCCTATTTTTTATACTCTCTATATGCAATTACGTTTAAGAGTAATATTACTTCTTATTGGTTTCATATTAATTGGTATTCATTATTTTTATCCAATTAATTTTACTACACAGGTAAATTTACTTTTAGTAATTCTTTTTACTCTTGGCATTCCACATGGTGCACTAGATTTTTTTATCGATAAAAAAATCGAACAACAAGAAGGTATTAAGCATAGCTTAGTGTTTTTTGGAAAGTATTTTTCTAATATGGCTGTCTATGCATTGATATGGTACTATTTACCTACAGTTGCCATTATAATTTTTATTGCACTCACAGCTTACCATTTTGGAGAAATTGACTGGATTGGCAAAGCAGAAAATAGATGGCATCAGCTAATGTATTTTTTGTTGGGCTTAAGTTGGATTTTGTTTTTATTAAGTAAAAACATTCATACAGCTATTGATATTTTTATATTATTGGGACAATCAAAAATTGATGCCAATAAGTTTTATGTAATTGCAAGAGAAATATTTCCAATTACACAAGCAAGTTTAATTATCATACATATAATCTTGTTTTTTAACTGGAAATTCTTTTATTCAAAACCTATTAATTTTTTCTACGCAGTCATTCAAATAGGTTGTTTAAATATTATTAATCTTGCATTGCCTTTATGGTTATGTTTTGCCTTTTATTTTGGAATATGGCATTCTATTTTATCTTTTGACAAAATTCGTCAGGAATTTAATTTGCCAAATTCATTTAAAGGATGGGGAAGTTTGCTTATAAAGGCTTTACCCTATTCACTATTAGCTTGGATAGGTATTAGTATATTTATTAGATATACATTAGATTCTATAGATATGACACATTTTCTTCCTTTACTATTCATTGGAATTGCAGTACTTGCATTACCACATTTACAAGTATTCACTAAGGTTAAATTGAAGGAAAGTGCTACTTAAGTTCTCGCTCTTTTAATAAAGCAAAAAGTTTAAAGGATATTGATTGATCAGTTATTGTTGGCAAGACATAGTCATCTATTTGTCTTACTGCAGTAATTCGCTTAGTAGAGCTAGAAATAAATGCTTCGTCTGCTGTTTTTAATTCTGCAATCGTAAAATCTCTTTCTTCAACTGGAATATTATTTTCTGCAGCTATCCTTAAAATATTTTTTCTAGTAATACCTAATAACATCTTATTACTAGCTGTAATGATTGTTCCGTTTTTAATCATAAAAAAATTAGATCTAGGACATTCTCTAACAATTCCTTCGCTATAATATAAAATATCATCAGCTCCTTGCTCTTTCATCCATGGCTGCAAATGAATCGCCATTAAATAATCTGTGGTTTTAACTCTTGCCAATTGTCTTTGATACTCAAAACTAGCCAATTTAATTCCCTGCAAATTCATCGCATCTGGAGGTGTTGGAATGGGCTGTTGAACGATCATTAAGCTAGGTTCAACAATGGTATAGCCATCTGGAGAATCACCACCGCCAATTAATAACCTAATACCACTATAACTTAGATTATTCATCTTAATTAGCTCATATACTTTTTCTAAAACCTCTTCTTTGGTTTCTTTCACCTGAAGACGCATCATATTAGCTGAATTGTAAAAACGCTCTAAATGATCCTCTAAAAACAAGGGTTTATTATTAGCAACTCTTAAATAATCAAAAATACCATAGCCTCTTTGCACTAATAGATCTGTTACTAAAACTCCTGCTTTTTCGATTGGTACAATTTGTTTATTAATATAGCAATACAATGTGCTCATTCTTCTTGAATTAAGTGATATATAATGGTTATGTAAAAATAATAAATTAACTTAGGAAAC
>CAZXWT010000204.1:0-2605 GCA_964644475.1 uncultured Sediminibacterium sp.
TATCAGATATGAAGAATAATAAAATTTTGGTAGGGATATTGGGTATGGCTTTGAGCTTAACAGCTTGTAAGAAAGACCTTGATATTTCTAATACCAACGCTCCTACTCCAGCGAGTGCACAAAATGAGTCAGGTGTGGTTTCATTTGCACAAGGTGGAATTTATAGAAATGGATTTTTCGATTTAAAATACTCCGATGGTGTATACGGAAGATACTGGCCAGGTGCAATGGGTTTCCAAGAATTAATGGGAGACGTTATTGGTGCAGAAGCTGCGAATGCTTTCATGAACCAAATTGGATGTCCTAATACAGTGACTTTGGATAATGGTACAGTTGTTGCTAACCCATCAAATCCAAAAACACAATATGAATTATGTCGTTATGCAAACCAAAACTCACAAGGTGGTAGTAATACTACTTTCTATCAATGGGCATATTCATACAACATGATCACTTCAGCTAACACAATCTTAGACTTAGTAAGCAAGGTTGAATTCTCTGGTGCTAATGCAGCAACAAAGAAAGCAGCTTTACAAGCTTGGGCTTATTGGTGGAAAGGTTTCGCTTATGGACAAATTGGATCAATGTATTATGCAGGAATTATCCAAAACGAAACTACAGCTGCTGCTAAAACTAACGGCAACTACGTAACTAAAGAAGCAATCATCACAGAATCTAATGCTAACTACGACAAGTGTGTAAATGCATTGGCTGGTGTAACTGATGTTGCTACTTACGATGCGATCATGAAAAAGGTTTTACCTAACTATGTTCAACTTGGAAAAGGTGGTGTATTATCAGTTGCAGAGTGGACTCGTACTATCAATACAATGAAAGCGCGTAACATTTTGGTGAATACATTAAAAGACGAAATGACACAAACACAATGGTCAACTATTTTAGCATTGACTTCAAATGGTGTTAAGTCTACTGATAAAATCTTCACTGGTCGTTCTGATGCAAATGGTGATTTCTTAGGCACTGGTATCAGTGTTGCTGATAAGACTTCTCAAAATGCTGCAACAGGTTCTACTAACACTTACAAATTGAGTGAGCGTTGGGTGCAAGAATTTAGAGCTGGTGATAAAAGAAAAGACAATAACGTTTTAACTTTGGCTTCAGTTGGCTTGTTCAATACAGACCGTGGTAATGCATTCAATACACGTTACACATTAAAGAATGGTGGTAATGGTATGGCAGGTGTGATTACTTATTCAAATCAAAATGCAGGCGCTAATGAAATTTCTTTAGCTGCAACATATGAAGAGAATGAATTGATGAAAGCAGAAGCTTTAATCATGACTGGTAAAATCGATGATGGTGTTAAATCTATCGATGCTGTTAGAACTTACCAAGGTGCTGGTTTAGCAGCTATTGCTACTGGTTTATCACAAGCAGATGCTTATGAAGAATTAAGAGCAGAAAGAAGAATCGCTTTAGGATTTAAAGGTTTATCTTTCTATGACGCACGTCGTTGGGATGTAATCAACCCTTCTAAAGGTCGTTCAAATGCTGTTGTTGTATCATTTACAGGTGCAGTGAACACAAAAGCAAAGATTGTTTACGGATATTTAGACTATTGGGATGTTCCAGATAATGAGTTAGCATACAACCCTCCTGCTCCAGGATCTGCTCCTACTAAGAATCCTAAGTAATCGTTAAATCACTTAGATTTATAAAAAACAAGACCCTTCGGGGTCTTGTTTTGTTTTAGGGATGTTTATCTTTATAGTAAATTCCCCAATATGAAAAAGTATATTCTAATAATAGTTGCAACACAATTTGTCGCAGTTTGTAATTTGCAAGCACAAGCAAATAGTATTTCAACCACAGGGAAATGGGGGCAACAAATATTTTTAAGTGATGTAAATGGACGTGCATTTGAAAATAAGTATGCAGATGTAAGTGGATCAGCTTATTTATTCCCTGATTTTAAATTTGCTACTATAGAATTGGCTGATGGAAGAAAATATGCCAATGTAAAAGCAAGATTAAACTTGGTAGAAAACGAAGTGAACTTTATAGCTTCTAATGGAGAAGAAGGGTATATAGGCAAGGGAATGGTTCATACTATTTCTTTTAATGATACAACTAAGCAAGGAATTAAGACTTTTAGTTTTCAAACTGGTTTTCCTAAAACGGACAATCAAACCGTTATCCACTTTTACCAAGTACTTGCTAATGGTAAAATTGCACTAGTGAAGTCAATTGCTAAAAATATCGAAGAGCGTTTGAATGAATTGTCGGGAGAGAAATCCAAGGAATTTGCAGTTAGAGAAAATATATACCTTCAAATTGGAGGCGAACTAAAACGTGTTAAGAAAGAAGCGTCTTTCTTCTTAGAGGCAATGGCCGATCAGAAGGATATAATAAATTCTTATATCAAAACAAATAAGGTCAATTTCAAGGTAGAAGATCAGTTAATTAAGTTGATCGAATATTACAACTCATTGTAAATCAATAATATAAGCTCAATCTATTTCTTAACAATTTGGTAATATTGGGACTCTTTTAATTGTCAGTAAAGCAGGAAATTTGCTTTGCATTTAAAAAACCAATAAAATCAATTGTATGGACTTTAATTCAATCTTTAAAATCTTCTTAC
>CAZXWT010000205.1:0-2602 GCA_964644475.1 uncultured Sediminibacterium sp.
GCACTAATCCAATTTTTTAATATCATTATCTCAGAGGGCGTTAACTGGGGCTTTCCGTCTGGAGGCATATGTTTTTCTTCTGCTAAAGGCAAGTGGATTCTTTCAATAATACTAGCATCTCCAGTTGGGTCAAAAACATTCCCATGTTTGCCCCCTTTTTGAATATGCTCTTTGGAATCTAATTGTAAATTGCCTTTTATTTTTTTAGGTCCATGACAACCAACACATTTGTCTAATAAAATAGGCTCCACTGCTTTTTCATATACAGTTGCAGTGCTATCTAATGTTTTTGTAATGGTAGCCTCTTGTAAAGTGGTTTTGTTTTCTGGGATACTTAATGCATCTATACCATGAGTCAGCTGTGCGCCTTTATGGGTAAAAACGATCATTAAAAGAAGCAATAAAATTCCGGTAGACAATCTAATCTTTCTATTTTCTTGAAATTTTTGCGAATAAGTATTTAAAAAAACCAACCCCCAGCTAAATAAAGCAATGGAAATACCACCCCATTGATGCTGTGTAATTAAATCACCTTCATAAGTATTTTCTTTAGAAAGTAGCAGTCCAGTTAAAGCAACAATAACAGCCAATAAGGCATTGATTAATAAAAAGGGCTGTTCAATGGTACGTGCCAATTTTCCAGCAGGAATAAAAAGTAGATACAAGCCAATCAGTATGCCGAATACAAGAGGGAAGTGCAATAGTAGCGGATGAAATTTTCCTATCCAAGCCATGCCAATATTCATCTGTATACTTTCTTTAAAAAAAGCAATAAAGAGTAAAAATGGATTCAATATCCAAAGTGCACTACCTATAAAAGCAAATACCTTATTGGGCTTCATTATTAACTAATTATTTCGTTGATTACATTTCCAGCAACATCTGTTAATCTATATCTTCTACCTAAATGTTTAAAAGTAAATTCTTCATGATTAATTCCCATTAAGTGCATTACTGTTGCGTGAAAATCGTGTACATGTACGGGAAGTGAATTAATATTATATCCAAACTCGTCAGTTTCTCCATGCACGCCAGGTTTGACACCACCACCAGCCATCCAAATGGTGAAACATCTTGGATGATGATCTCTTCCGTAATTGTCTTTTGCTAAGGCGCCTTGACAATAATTGGTTCTTCCGAATTCACCACCCCAGATTACTAAAGTCTCATCTAATAATCCTCTTTGTTTTAAATCTTTCACTAACGCAGCAGATGCTTGGTCTACATCCTTACATTGTCCTTCTAATTGAGAGGGCAAATTATCGTGAGCATCCCATCCTTGATGATATAATTGAACAAAGCGAACACCGTTTTCAGATAATTTTCTTGCCAATAAACAATTGGCTGCATAAGTTCCGGGAACTAAGCAATCTGGTCCATACATTTTTACAATCGATTCTGGTTCGTTTTGTAAAGAAGTAATTTCTGGAACAGCCATTTGCATTCTATAAGACAATTCATATTGTTGAATCTTTGCCACAATTTCTGGATCGCCAATTTCTTTATAAGATGCTTCATTTAAAGAGGCAATTTCATCCAACATAGCTCTTTTATCCTCTCTTTGTATAAAAGAAGGATCTGTTAAGTATTTCACAGGTTCTTCTCCACTAGTGAATTGCACACCTTGATGTATAGAATCTAAAAAACCATTATTCCAAAGTTTTGAATAAACCCCTTGACCATTTCCCTTACCCTTACTTAGTAATACACAAAAAGCTGGTAGGTTTTTGTTTTCACTACCTAATCCATAGCTTATCCATGAGCCCATGCTAGGTCTATTGCCCACTTGTGCTCCTGTTTGAAAAAAAGTTAATGCAGGGTCATGATTAATCGCTTCAGTGTACATACTTTTTACAATACATAAATCATCTGCTATGCTAGCTATATGTGGTATGGTTTCACTAAACCATGCACCATGTTGTCCGTGTTGAGAAAAATTAAACTTAGTACCTGCTAATGGAAATTTTGCTTGATTAGCTGTCATGCCTGTCAAACGCTGTCCCATTCTAATACTTGCAGGCAGGTCTTCTCCATGCATGCTTTGTAATTTGGGTTTATAATCAAATAAATCTAATTGGGATGGTGCGCCATTTTGAAATAAGTAAATCACTCTTTTTGCTTTTGGTGCAAAATGAGGTAAAACGTTAGCAAATAACTCGTCTTCTGTTTTGCCTTCAAATAATCCTGGTGCAACTAAAGAGCCTAGTGCTAATCCGCCAATACCCAAACTAAGTTTAGATAAAAACTTTCTTCGATTTTGGTTTAAACCGTGTTCTAAAAATTCATTCATACTAATGATTTAAGATTTGGTGATAGCTTCTTCTAGATTATACATGATTAAAATTGTCTTCATTAAAGCAGCTGCTTCAGCTTCGTTATATTTTTTGCTTGGTTGAGCAAATTCTCCAATAGCCAATGTTTCTTTCGTTAATGCAGGCTTTTGAACATATATATTCAATTGACTTTCGCAATATTTACTGAGTTTGTTTTTTTCAAATCTTGTTGCAGGTCTTATTAAAATAGTTTCAAAAGCTTTTTGAATTTTTTCTTCTAAGCTTCCATTACTCATGCTTAATTTTTGAGCCATTACTCTTGAAGCTTC
>CAZXWT010000206.1:0-2590 GCA_964644475.1 uncultured Sediminibacterium sp.
TTTTAATTGAAGCAAAAAAGAAAATTGCAGAAGGCAATGACGATCCAAAAGATGGCGGATTAGCATTGTATAGAGCGTTCAGAGGTCTGCCAAAAAATAGTGCTTTAATTAAGTATTTAAGTGAGCCAGGTATTAGAGTGAAATTACAAAAGGCAGAAAACTTTTTCTTAGCAGATCAGCAAAGAGAAATGCCTTTGGTGGATGAAGAATTGTATTTCCATATTGATGAGAAAAATAATTCAGTTGAATTAACAGACAAAGGTTTGCATTTGATAACAGGTGCAGGAGAAGATCCAAACTTCTTCTTATTGCCAGATATCAGTGTGGCATTAAACGCCATTGATACCAGTGCTTCATTAAGTGCAGAAGAAAAATTAGCACAAAAAGAAAATATTATTAGCGAGTACTCTGTAAAAGCAGATCGTATTCATACAGTGAATCAATTATTAAAAGCTTATACATTATTTGATAAAGATGTAGAGTATGTTGTGATTGATGGACAAGTAAAAATTGTAGATGAGCAAACAGGTCGTATCATGGAAGGTCGTCGTTACTCAGACGGCTTACACCAAGCGATAGAGGCAAAAGAAAATGTAAAGATTGAAGCAGCTACACAGACTTATGCGACCATCACCTTACAAAACTTCTTTAGAATGTACCACAAGCTTTGTGGTATGACAGGTACTGCAGAAACAGAAGCAGCAGAGTTTTGGAGCATTTATAAATTAGACGTGGTATCTATTCCTACTAATATTCCGGCAGTAAGAATAGACGAGCAGGATATGGTTTTCAAAACCAAGCGTGAAAAATACGGTGCAGTAATTGAAGCGATTCAAACATTAAGAGATCAAGGTCGTCCAGTATTGGTGGGTACAACCAGTGTAGAGGTAAGTGAATTGTTAAGTAGAATGTTGCGTCAGCAAAATATTCCACACAATGTACTGAACGCGAAACAACACGCAAGAGAAGCACAGGTAGTTGCAGAAGCCGGTTTAACTGGCGCAGTAACTATCGCTACTAACATGGCGGGTAGAGGAACGGATATTAAATTAAGTCCAGAAGTAAAAGCTGCTGGCGGTTTAGCAATATTAGGTACAGAGCGTCACGAATCAAGACGTGTAGATAGACAGTTAAGAGGTAGAGCGGGAAGACAAGGTGACCCAGGTTCTTCTCAATTCTTTGTTTCTTTAGAAGACGATTTGATGCGCATGTTTGGTAGTGAGCGTATTGCTAAAGTGATGGACTTTGCTGGTTACAAAGAAGGCGAAGTAATTCAGCATAGCATGATCACTAAATCTATCGAGCGTGCACAAAAGAAAGTGGAAGAAAATAACTTCGGTGTAAGAAAGCGTTTGTTAGAATATGATGATGTAATGAACAAACAAAGAGCAGTGATTTACAAGAAAAGAAGTCACGCATTGTTTGGAGAGCGTTTAGCATTAGATATTGACAATGCATTTTATCAAGTCATTGAAGGATTGGTATTAGGACATAAGGCCGCGAACGATTATGAAAATTTCAAATTAGATTTAATTGTTCAAGTGGGTGTAGATACTAAAATTTCTTACGATGAATTCTACAAAAACAATGACAATACATTGGTAGAAGCAGTATACCAAGAAGCCATTGCACATTATGAGTACAAGAAAAGAGAAATGATGCAGGATAGTATTCCTGTATTTAAAAATATTCGTTTGACACAGGGTAATCATATCGAAAATGTGATTGTGCCTGTAAGCGATAATAAAATGGTGTATAGTGTGCTAGTGAATTTAGACAAGAATATTAGCACTAATGGTTTAGCATTAGCCATGCAAGCAGAAAAGTCTATTGCATTAAGTTTAATAGATGATGCATGGAAAGAGCATTTACGTGCAATGGACGATTTAAAACAATCTGTACAAACTGCAACTTACGAGCAAAAAGATCCATTGGTAATTTATAAAATGGAAGCATTTGAAATGTTCAGAAAAATGGATATTTCTATTAATCATAGTTTGGTACAGTTTTTATGTCATGCACACATTCACTCTGATGGTGGAAATGTGAAAGAAGGCAAACAGCAAAAAACAGACTTAAGTAAATTAAGTGCCAATAGAAATGACGAAGCGCCTGCTGGACAAACTTATAACGATCCTTCAGAAGTAAAACAAGCACCTGTACAAGTGGGTCCAAAAATTGGACGTAACGATCCATGTCCTTGCGGAAGTGGGAAGAAGTACAAAGCATGTCATGGAAAAGATGCTGTTTAAATTATAAGATATGTTAGCAGTCAATAAATATATAGATCATACCATTTTAAAGCCAACTTGTTTGGTGGCTGATATTCAAAAACTTTGTGCTGAAGCAAAGCAATATGATTTTGCTGCAGTATGTGTGCCTCCGAATTTTGTGAAGTTGGCCAAAGCATTAGTGGAAGGCTCTGCAGTGCAAGTAGCCACTGTGATTGGATTTCCTTTTGGATACAGTGCTACAGAAGCAAAGATTGCAGAAATGATTTTAGCGATGGTAGATGGGGCAGATGAACTAGATGTAGTAGCCAATATATCTGCTATTAAAAATGGTGATTGGATGGCTATCGCTGACGAGA
>CAZXWT010000207.1:0-2587 GCA_964644475.1 uncultured Sediminibacterium sp.
CTTATTTTGGGGTTGCAAAGATATGGAAATGAATGGAATTAAGAAAAAATACCGATTAATTCTTCTAAAAACCCCAAAATAAAAGGAGAAGCTGGGCCTCTCCTTTCTTGAAAATATCTATAATGTTGATAATCAAACACTTAGAAACTAAACGCTCATGCCAGGAAACCAAGGTCTTCCTACCCCTTCTTTGAAAGGCCAAGGCATTGCCAGTACAATTAATAATAAAGCTACCACATAGAGTACTTTAGCTCTAGAGGCATTTTGAGACTTTTTATAACCAATATGTCCAATGGTAATAAAAATGATGGCTAAAATCATTGAAAATATATGTTCTACCGCCCAAAAACGTGTAGCAGCATTTTTCATGGTTTCTGCCATACCCATTGCTTGAATCATTTTGATTCCCACGGCACCGGTAAAATATTGGTATAATCCAATCAACAAAGTAGTATGAGAGGATATCAATAAAATCTTACTGGTCTTCAAAGCATCTTGCTTGGTATATAATTTATAGATACTTAAAATAAGGGTGATTAAAATTACCCATCTCAATACATTATGTAAATGCAATAAACCTGTATTCATGTTTTGTTTTTTTGTTATTCTAAAATACAATTAATCTATCCAATCAGCAACAAATAAATTGGTATCTCGTGTACCTCCATTATTTCTATTGGAAGAGAACATGATTCTTTTGCCATCAGGGCTAAACATTGGGAAAGCATCAAAACCTTTGTCTCTGCTAATTTTTTCTAAGTTGTTCCCTTCTAAGTCTATTAAATACATGTTAAAAGGAAAACCTCTTTTATATTCATGATTACTACAGAAAATGATATGCTTACCATCTGGCGTAAAATTAGGTGCCCAGTTAGCTTGTCCTAAATGAGTAATTTGTTTAGCATTGCTTCCATCAGCATTGGCAATCCAAACTTCCATTTGGGTTGGTGCTACCATACCTTCAGCTAATAAACTTTTATATTCTGCAATCTCTTCAGGAGTGCTTGGTCTACTTGCTCTCCAAACAATCTTGGTTCCATCAGGGCTAAACCATGCGCCTCCATCATATCCTAAAGTATGGGTTACTCTTTTTTCTTTTCCCGTTTTTAAATCCATCACATACAATTCTAAGTCTCCATCTTTATCACTACAATAAATCATACGTTTACCATCATATGATAAAGTCGCTTCTGCATCATATCCTTTCGCAGTGGTTAATTGCTTTACTTCTACCCCATTGGTATCTGCCATATAAATATCATAGGTATTGTATAAAGGCCATATATATTTATTGCCATACTTTGCACGATCTACTCCTGGAGGACAATCATTACCGCCACCTTTTGTAGATGCATATATAATATGCTTGCCATCTTTTGTAAAATAAGAACATGTTGTTCTTCCCTTACCACCACTGATTGATTTGTATGTAAAAGGAGTAGTGTTATTAGTTGGCACTAAACCCATAAATATTTGATCACAGTTAATTCCTTCTTTTGGATTGGTTCTTTGAAAAGTAATACGCTTACTATCAAAACTCCAATATGCTTCGGCATTATCACCACTATTAGTTAATTGAATCACATTCTTAAAATGATGTTCGCCAGCAAATAAAACCGAATCCTTTTGACTAAAGGCTGCACTAAGACTGAATATTGCCGCCACAAAGAGGGTTAACTTTTTCATATACTTTTAATATTGAACGCAAAAGTACTTAATTTTACAAGAAATATTAAAGTATGCCCATCATCGCTCCATCATTGTTAGCTGCCGATTTTTTGAATTTAGGCAAAGCATGTGAAATGTTAAATGAAAGCGAAGCTGAATGGTTTCACTTAGATGTGATGGATGGAAGTTTCGTACCTAATATTAGTTATGGTTTACCAGTAATTGAGCAAATCAAAAAAACTACCACAAAAGTTTTAGATGTACACCTAATGATTGTCTCACCTGAAAAATATATTGCAGATTTTAAAAAAGCTGGAGCAGATATTTTAACAGTACACTATGAAGCATGTCCTCATTTACACAGCACATTGCAACAAATTAAAGCACATGGCATGAAAGCAGGTGTAGCATTGAATCCGCACACTTCTGTTGATTTGTTAAAAGATGTTATTAAAGATATTGATGTGGTTTGTGTAATGAGCGTAAATCCTGGGTTTGGTGGACAAAAATTCATTGAACATACTTATGAAAAAGTAAAAGCATTGAAACAAATTATTACTCATGCAGGCGCTTCCACTTTAATTGAAATTGATGGAGGTGTGACAGAAAATAATGCTTCGAAATTAGTTGCTGCAGGTGCAGATGTTTTAGTGGCTGGCACCACCGTATTTAAAGCAGCAGATCCTAAGCAAATGATTGTTACTTTAAAGTCCTCCAAGTAAATTAAAGCAATACAAAAAATTAACAGCTTTCTATAAAATACTAAAATGAACTAAAAGTTATCATTTTAGTAATCCACAAATGTGCGTATTTAATACTTGTAATTTCGACTTCCGTATTTTAAATTGTGTAGGTAGATTTAATACCCACTAACCCTTTAAATCAAATCCCTTGACTGAAACTATTATCAATCTAGAGA
>CAZXWT010000208.1:0-2584 GCA_964644475.1 uncultured Sediminibacterium sp.
AGAACCTAAATTTAATGAAGTAAAGTTTATAGTTGGAACTGGATTATATGTTCCGAAAAGCAAAAGTATCTATTGAAGAAGGTATGAGATTAGCAAAAGAAGCTGGTTTAGATTCATTACCTGGTGGAGGTGCAGAAATATTTCATCCAGAAATTAGAGAACAAATTTGTGCAGACAAAGCAACGGCTGATCAATGGTTAGAGATACATAAAACTGCTCATGAATTAGGCATGCATAGTAATGCAACATTATTATATGGTCATATCGAAAGCTACCACCATAGAATTGACCATATGGAGAGATTAAGACAATTACAAGATCAAACTAAAGGCTTCAATACCTTTATTCCATTGAAATTTAGAAACTCTAATAATGATATGAGTCATGTTCCAGAATCTATTTTATTAGATGATTTAAAAATGTATGCAATCTCTAGGTTGTATTTGGATAATTTCCCTCACTTGAAAGCTTATTGGCCAATGCTTGGAAGAGATGCAGCACAACTTACTTTAAGTTATGGAGTAAATGATATTGATGGAACAATTGATGATACCACTAAGATATACTCTATGGCAGGTTCTGAAGAACAAAACCCTGCAATGACTACAGAAGAATTAGTAACATTAATTAAACAGGCAAAACGTCAACCCATTGAGAGAGGTACATTGTATAATGTGATCAACGATTTTTCCAATTAACATTCTGCCAAAGCAATAGGAATTTGTGTTGCTAAACCACCATCAGCAGTTTCTTTGTATTTGACATTCATGTCTAATGCGGTATTCCACATTGTATTGATTACTTTGTCCAAACTCACTACCGCAAAATCTGGTTTACTCTGTAATGCTAACTGAGCAGCTGTGATGGCTTTGATTGCTCCCATTGTATTTCTTTCAATACATGGAATCTGCACTAAACCGCCCACTGGATCACAGGTTAATCCTAAATGATGTTCCATAGCAATTTCTGCAGCCATCAAAACTTGTTTTTGATTCCCCCCTAATAATTCTGTTAAACCAGCAGCTGCCATAGCAGATGAAACACCTATCTCTGCTTGACAACCTCCCATTGCAGCTGAAATTGTTGCACCATTTTTAAACAACACCCCCACTGCACTTGCAGTACACAAAAATTGATGAATATCTGAAGGCTTATCTCTTTTACAAAATAAAGTAGTGTATAAAAGAACAGCAGGAATTACACCAGCTGCACCATTAGTAGGAGCTGTCACAACTCTTCCAAAATTGGCATTCTCTTCATTCACTGCTAGAGCAAAACAACTTACCCAATCTAATATATATTTAAAATCTGCACCGCCATGTTTAATTAAAGAAAGCCATTCTTCTTTATTTTGATAGGTTTGATTGTTTAATAATTTTTTATTTAAATCAAAAGCCCTTCTTCTTACTTGCAATCCACCAGGCAAAACACCTTCTGTATGACATCCCTTATAAATACAATCTAACATAGTGTGCCAAATTGAATCAAGTCCAATATTTAACTGCGTCTCTTTTAAATTCGCTTTTTCATTTTCTGCTATTATGGTTGAAACTGAATAGCCCGTTTTCATACAATGATGTAACAAATCATTGGTGTTTATAAATTCAAATGGAACTTCGTTCATTACAACATCATTTGTTTCAACAGCCACTATTCGTTCCGTCCCATCAGTATCTAGTTTGGTTCTTTCAATAAAGCCTCCACCAATAGAATAATAGGTATAAACAAAATCTTTATGTTCGGTATGAACTATAAAACGTAATGCATTAGGATGATGAGGAAGCGACTCTTCTTTTAAAAACTGAATATGTTGTTCAGGGATAAATACAATGGGGTATTGTGCTTTTAAATGAATTGATTGTTGAACACCGATGTTTTTCAACTTCATCGCAATTGTTGAAGTATCTGTAGTGATAGGATCCTCTCCCATTAAGCCCATCATTACAGCCATGTCTGTACCATGTCCTTTTCCTGTCTTCGCTAAAGAACCATATAATAAAACATCAATTGCAATTACTTTATGAAAACCAATATGAACTGCAATCTCCTCTAAACAATGCAATGCAGCTTTCCAAGGGCCTAAAGTATGGGAGCTTGAAGGTCCCACACCAATTTTAAACATATCAAATACTGAAATTGTTTTTTCCATAATATTAGACAAATGTATGTTAGTATTTGAAAATGGGGAAAATTTTGAAACAACTATCTATAAAATTCAAGGTCTGAAAGCAATTATTTGCGAAATTTGCACTTATAAAATCCAATTGTATGATATTATCTTCTTTATTAAACAGATTTAGTGAGCCAGAAACATTGAAAATGGCTAAGTTAGGACGTGAACTTAGAGCACAAGGAATTGACGTAATTGATCTTAGCTTAGGAGAACCTGATTTTGATACACCTCAACATATTAAGGACGCAGCAATTAAAGCAATCAACGACAACTGGTCACATTACACACCAGTTGCTGGTTTCTTGGATTTAAGAGAAGCAGTATGTGCTAAATTAAAAAGAGATAATAATTTAGATTATAAACCTGAACAAATTGTTACTTCAACTGGTGCTAAGCAAAGTTTAGCAAACG
>CAZXWT010000209.1:0-1410 GCA_964644475.1 uncultured Sediminibacterium sp.
ATTGTGGCAACTCAAATGATGGAATCTATGATTGATCGTGTTAAGCCAAACCGTTCTGAAATTACAGACGTTGCTAACGCGGTAATCGAAGGTGCTGACGCGGTAATGTTAAGTGGTGAAACTGCAACAGGTCAATTCCCAGTATTGGTAATTGAAACTATGCGTAAGATTATTTCTGAAGTAGAACAAAATGGTTACAAATACAACCGTTCAGAAGATCTAAAACCACAACCTCATTCTCCATCTTTCTTAAGTGATGCATTATGTTATAACGCATGTAGATTATCTGACGATAGTGGTTCTCAAGCATTAGTGGGTATGACACAATCAGGTTATACTGCATTTATGTTAAGTAGCTTCCGTCCAAAATCTCCATTATTTGTATTCACTAAAGAAGCAAGTTTGGTAAACCAATTATCATTAAGCTGGGGTGTTAAAGCATTCTACTATGATAAGGAAGAAAGCTTGGATGCAATTATTACAGATCAAATTCAAATCTTGAAAAAAGAAGGATATGTTAAAGAAGGAGATATTGTAGTAAATACTGGTAGTACACCAATTAAGTTGCACCTACCAACCAATATGATTAAAATTAATAAAGTAGATTAAATACTAAAACGCTCCTAAAATTGGGAGCGTTTTTTTTGTATATTTATTGTGTAATAATTACAACATTGCTATGCTAGAATCATTTGAAAAGATCCCCGTAAAAATTTACAAGAACCCAACCGAAGGTTCTAATGCTTTAGCGTCACAAATCGCTGCTTTAATAAAAGAAAAACAAGCACAAAATCTTCCTTGTGTTCTAGGCATGGCTACTGGTGCCACTCCTATCCTTTTGTATAAAGAATTAGTGCGCATGCATAAAGAGGAAGGATTAAGTTTCAAGAATGTAATCACTGTGAATTTGGACGAATACTATCCTATTCCGAGAAATGCATATCAAAGTTATTGGAGTTTTATGCATCGTCATTTATTTAACCATATAGATATCGATCCTAAGAATATTCATTTACCTAATTCTGAATGGACTAAAGAAGAATTAAAAGAAAAATGTGTTGCTTATGAGCAAACCATTGAAAAATTAGGTGGCATTGACTTACAAATTTTGGGTATTGGTAAAAATGGACATATTGGTTTTAACGAACCAGGTTCAAGCTTCCATTCAAAGACAAGAGTGATTCACTTAGATCACTTAACCAGAATGGCTAATTTATATGAATGGCATGATTTAAATAAAGTACCAAGATTAGCAATTACTGTAGGCATTAGCAGTATCATGAAAGCTAAGAAAATTGTTTTATTGGCTTGGGGTAATAAAGCGGACATTGTTGCAAAATCTGTAGAAGGTGATGTAACAGAACAAATTCCTGCAAGTGTTTTACAAAACCATGATGACTGTACTTATAT
>CAZXWT010000209.1:1510-2575 GCA_964644475.1 uncultured Sediminibacterium sp.
CATCCAAAAAGAGTGATGATCTTCTCTCCTCACCCAGATGATGATATCATTAGTATGGGTGGAACCTTCATGCGCTTACATGATCAAGGACATGATGTACATGTTGCTTATCAAACAAGTGGAAACATCGCTGTAACAGACGAGTTTGTTACTCGCTTCTTAGATTTCGCAGTAGGTTTTGAAGATATGTTTGGAATTGATAACAAAAAGAGTAATGAAATTCTTACTGAAGCAAGACAATTCTTATCTGGTAAAAAACCTGGCGAATTAGATACTTCAGAAATAAGATCCATCAAAGGTTTAATAAGAAGATGTGAAGCAAAAGCTACTTGTAGATATGTGGGTATTGCAGAACAAAACTATCATTTCATGAACCTGCCTTTTTACGAGACAGGGGCCATAGATAAAAAACCAATGGGTGAAGACGATATTCAAATCACCATGGAACTTTTAAGAAAAGTAAAACCGCATCAAATTTATTGTGCTGGAGATTTAGCCGATCCACATGGTACTCATAAGGTTTGTTTAGAAGTCATTTTTGAAAGTATGCGTCGATTAAAAGCTGCTGGAGATGATTGGGTGAAAGATTGTTGGGTTTGGTTATACAAAGGCGCTTGGCAAGAATGGGATATTTCAGAAATTGAAATGGCAGTTCCAATGAGTCCAGACCAGGTGATGAAAAAGCGTTTTGGTATTTTTATACATCAGTCTCAAAAAGACTCCGTTCCATTCCAAGGCACAGACGCCAGAGAATTCTGGCAAAGAGCCGAGATTCGAAACGCCAATACCGCAGAATTGTATGCAAAGCTAGGACTTACCAAATACGCTGCAATTGAGGCCTTTGTACGCTGGCATTACTAGTTTTTAAGGCATTAAAAGTCAATTATTTAGCCAAAATCCTTTGGAAGAATGGCTTTTTGAGGTATATTTGCACCCCTTATTGACTGGGTTAGTAAGTGAATGGCCCCGTAGCTCAACTGAATAGAGTATTTGACTACGGATCAAAAGGTTTCAGGTTTGAATCCTGACGGGGTCACAAAGCCCGCACGAACAGTGCGGGTTTTT
>CAZXWT010000210.1:0-2566 GCA_964644475.1 uncultured Sediminibacterium sp.
AAATTTGTATCTTGCAAGTATAAATCTGTCTAACTATGCAGCCAAAGTACAAACGCGTCTTATTGAAATTATCGGGTGAAGCTTTATTAGGAAATGAAAGAAACGGTGATCCATTTAACCCAAAGATTATAGAACAATATGCTAATGAGATTAAAGAATTAGTAGCATTAGGCGTTGAAGTAGCAATTGTAATTGGCGGTGGTAATATTTACAGAGGGATGAATGAGGCAGATAGCGGTATTGAAAGAGCACACGGAGATTATATGGGTATGTTGGCAACAGTGATTAACGCAATGGCGATACAAGCCATGTTAGAAAAAATTGGCGTGTATACAAGATTGCAATCAGCTATTAATATGGAGCAGGTTGCAGAACCTTATATCAGAAGAAAAGCATTAAGACATTTAGAGAAAGGACGTGTAGTGATTTTTGGAGCAGGTACTGGTAATCCTTATTTCACAACAGATACAGCAGGATCATTGAGAGCGATTGAAATGAAAGCAGATGTCATCTTAAAAGGAACAAGAGTGGATGGTATCTATGATGCAGATCCAGAAAAAAATCCAAATGCAAAAAAATTCGAGACCATCGGTTTCCAAGAATGTATTTCAAAGAATTTGAAAGTAATGGATATGACAGCATTCACTTTGTGTATGGAGAATAAGTTGCCAATCATTGTTTTTGATATGAATAAGGCAGGCAACCTAATTAAAATTGTAAAAGGTGAATCAGTAGGTACATTGGTTCAATAAAAATATTCTATGCAAAAAAATAGATTTCTATTAGTCTTATTAGCAATTGTTATAAGTAATGTAATTACTGCACAAGAAAAATTAAGCTTGGCAGATGCAGTAAAAATTGCTGTACAAAATAGCTACGATATTAAATTAGTAGAGAATACTGTAGCGGTTGCAAAAAACAACAATAGCTATGGAGTTGCAGGCGGATTACCAACAGTATCAAGCACCGCTACCAATAACAACACACAATCTACGATTCATCAAACTTTTCCAGATCCGTCTAGAAATACTACAAGAAGTGGTGTAGAAGGAACTACAGTGAATGGAAGTTTGAATGTAAGTATGATTTTATTCAATGGTTTTAGAGTGGCAGCTACAAAAGATAGATTAGAAAGTTTAGAAAAACAATCTGCTGCTACATTACAAAATCAACTATTGAATACCAGTAGTGTTGTGATGCAACAGTATTATAATGTAGTAAGACAGGAAGCTTATTTAAAGACTATTCAAAAATCTATAGAAGCATCTGAGCAAAGAGTGGCTATCGTAAAAACAAGACAGCAAGTAGGTGTAGCCAACCAAGCAGATGTTTTACAATCTAATATAGACTTGAACGCTTTATTGCAAGCAAAGCAAAACCAATTATTAGTAATAGACCAAGCGAAAGCAGATTTATATAATAGTATGGTAGTGCCTGCAAGCTCTAATTATACTTTTGATGAAACTATAATAGTTGATCAAAATATAAAGATGGCAGAGGTAGAAGCTAAAATGAAGGATCATCCTTTATTACAATCTGCTCAACAATTAGTGAATGTAAACCAGTTTATAGAAAAAGAAACCAGAGCTACAATGTATCCTACGCTAAGAGCAAATACAGGATATACTTATAGTAGTAACAAGTCTGGCGCGGGTTTCATCTTACTAAATGAAAGTTATGGTCCATTCTTAGGGATTAACTTAGCATTGCCAATATATAATGGTGGTGCAAGCAAGCGTGCCTATAACAATGCAAAAATTGCTACCAACTCTGCAAAATTACAATTAGAGAATGCCACATTAGATTTGAATACAGAGTTATTTAAAACTTATAAGAACTATTTAAATAGTGTTAAACAAACACCTGTAGAGCAAGAGAATTATAAAATGTCTCAAGAGTTGTTGGGCTTGGTAATGCAAAAATATCAATTAGGTCAAGCAACAATGGTAGATGTAAAACAAGCACAACAAAGTTTTGAAACTGCTGGTTTTAGATTAACTAGTTTACAGTTTACTGCAAAGATTGCAGAGATAGAATTAAAGAGATTGTCTAATCAATTAAGTTTCTAAAAAGTCGCATACTACATGCAATCCATCACAGTAAAAGCTCCCGGTAGAATTAATTTAATTGGAGAGCATACTGATTATAATGGTGGCTTTGTTATGCCTGCAGCGATTCAAAAAGCTGCAACAGTGCATGTTGAATTAAGAACCGATAGAGAGATACATTTATTTGCAGAAGATTTACAAGAAACCTATCAATTAAGTATAGATACCATTGCTAAGGCTCCCGTTAATTGGGCAAATTATATTATTGGCGTCATTGCACAGTTTCAAAAAATTATTTCATTCACAGCTGGGTTTACAATTCGTTTAAAAAGTGATGTCCCCATTGGTGCTGGCTTGTCTAGTTCTGCGGCTATTGAGTCTGCAGTAGCATTTGCATTGAATGAACTATTCTCATTTGGTTTAGATAAAATGCAATTAACCAAGATGGCACAAAAAGCAGAGCATGAATATGCAGGAGTACAATGTGGTATCATGGATCAGTTTGCAAGTATGTTTGG
>CAZXWT010000211.1:0-2561 GCA_964644475.1 uncultured Sediminibacterium sp.
AACTAGCAAATGTCATATACATCATGCTACCATCTAAATTAAATGAATAACCCAATGGTAAAATGAAAGAAACAATCTTATCCTTGCATCCAAAACGCTCTAACTCTTCTGTTAATTTAGGAAATACTGCTTCACTACTTGTGGTGCTAAAAGCAATTACTAATGGACTAGAAATATGTTTTAATAAACTTGGTACTCTTTTTCCTAAGATCAAGAAACCAACTCCTAACAAGACAATCCATAATACTCCAATACCTATTAAGAAATACAATAAATACTTTCCGTAAAATATAAATACTGCCAATCCCTTTGTTGCGATCACTGCAGCAATAGCACCGAAAACACCCAATGGCGCGAAGTTCATTACATACCCCACCATTTTTAAAATGATATGTGCAATGGTATCAAATGCTTTAATCAATCCTTTAGCCTTCTCTCCCAAAGCAGCTGCTGCAACGCCAAAGAAAATACTGAAGATTACAATTTGAAGAATCTCATTATTTGCCATGGATTCAATCATACTTTTTGGAAACACATGCTCCACGAAATTGAGCAAGCTAAAAGATTGGGTTTTACCCATCAAATCTTTGGCACCAGTCATGTCTGCATTAGACAAAGCAATACCTTCTCCTGGCTTAAAAATGTTCACTAAAATTAAACCTATTAATAAACTCATTAAAGAAGCGGAGATAAACCATAATAATGCCTTTCCACCCACTCTACCAACAGTCTTGATATCACCCAATTTTGCAATACCCACTACCAATGTAGTGAACACCAATGGAGCAATAATCATTTGTACCAACCTTAAAAAGATGGTGGTTAATAACTTTAAATTCTTTGATAAAGTTTCAATACTTGTAGCAGATTGTGTCTCGTGAATATAGTATCCTAAAATAGCACCGGCTATCATGGCAATCACTATATAGAGCGTCAGTTTATTCGATTTTTTCATATGACTGTTAGTGATGCAATATAAGACTAGATTTTCATAAAAAAGGCGGGCGATTTTGCGAAAAAAGTCCTATTTTTCAACATAAATTGATTTAAAATCAAACCAAACATTATGAGTTTATTTAGAAAAAAGGATTTAACTGCCATGCTTGCTCAAGCAGAAGATGGCGGGAAAGGTCTTAAACGTACTTTAGGTGCGGGTAATTTGATTGCCTTAGGTGTGGGTGCCATTATTGGCGCTGGCTTGTTTGTAAGAACAGCAGCTGCTGCTGGACAAGCTGCAGGACCCGCTGTAACTATATCTTTCATAGTTGCCGCTATTGGTTGTGCTTTCGCAGGTTTATGTTATGCAGAATTTGCTGCAATGATCCCTATCTCTGGTAGTGCTTACGCCTATTCTTATGTAACTATGGGTGAGACTGTAGCTTGGATTATTGGTTGGGCTTTAATTATGGAATATGCTTTGGGTGCAGCGACTGTATCTATTGCTTGGAGTGAATATTTAAACAAGCTGCTCGGACACACCATACCATATGAGTGGAGCCATTCTCCTTTTGAAAGTATCACAGATACTGCAGGGGTGGTTCATCATGGTATAATGAATGCTCCGGCTTTAGTCATCTTGTTATTATTGACTTTATTATTAATCAAAGGAACACAAGAGTCTGCAATTGTAAATGCGATTATCGTATTTATTAAAGTAGCAATTGTATTATTATTCATCTTTATTGGTTGGAAGTTTATCAATCCAGCAAATCATACTCCATATATGATTCCTGCAGACCAAGCACCAGTGGTAGATGCTTCTGGTAAAGTGATTGCAGATTATTCTGGCGTGTTCAAGCACGGCTGGGGTGGTGTATTAGGTGGTGCAGCTATTGTATTTTTTGCCTTTATTGGTTTTGATGCGGTATCCACTGCTGCACAAGAAGCAAAGAATCCTAAAAGAGATATGCCTATAGGTATCTTAGGTTCTTTGGTGGTTTGTACTATTTTATACATTTTATTTGGACACGTATTAACAGGTGTTGCAAATTGGAAAGACTTTGTCGATCCTTTAAAAGGTCGTGAAGCTTCAGTAGCATACGCTATTTCTACTTATATGACAGGATACGGTTGGTTAGCAACTGCTGTAACAGTAGCTATCTTAGCTGGTTTTTCATCAGTTATTTTAGTGATGTTAATGGGTCAATCTCGTGTGTTCTTCTCTATGGCGAACGACGGATTATTACCAAGTGTATTCTCTGATTTACATCCTAAATACAGAACTCCTTACAAATCAAACTGGATCTTGTTTGTATTTGTGGGTGCTTTTGCAGCATTTGTGCCAGGTAGTGTAGCAGGTGATTTAACATCATTTGGTACTTTATTCGCCTTTGTATTAGTAAGTGCTGGTGTATGGATTTTAAGAAAGAAATCTCCAGAAATGGAAAGACCTTTCAAAACACCTTTGGTACCATTAGTGCCAATTTTAGGTGCAGTGATTTGCTTAGCGATGATCTTTGCTTTGGATGCGCAAACATTGAAAGTAGCATTTGCTTGGATGGCACTTGGCTTGGTAGTATACTTTGTATACAGCCGCAAGCACAGTAAATTAAACTAATCTA
>CAZXWT010000212.1:0-2516 GCA_964644475.1 uncultured Sediminibacterium sp.
TCCATCAATAATAGTTTAACACCTAAAAGTTAATGGCTAAAAAAAAGTCAAGGTTCAGGATTTTTATTAAACAGTTTTTATTGGTATTGAATATACTGGTAACAGTATTATTTTTATATCCCATTTTCTTTTACCCACTTCCCTTTATTTGGATCAATGGTTTTCTAGGCATCGCTGCGCCTTATTTAATTTTGATTGAATTATTACTCATCATACTTTGGTTGCTTGCAAAACCTTTATTTGCATTATTACCTTTAATAAGTTTAATTGTTGGCTGGAAAGTAATCAGTGTACTTTTTGCTTGGCATCCAGGAACCCCTTTTCCTGCAAAAAGAAAAAACAATCATTTAAGAATAGCTAGTTGGAATATTAAAGAATTTAACGGAAGTGAGGAAATGGCTGCGGGCCATAAATTTAGAGCAGAAGAAATCGCTTATTCTATTCAAAAATGGGACCCAGATGTAATTTGTCTACAAGAGTATAATACCAAGGAAAAGCCAAACGATGCAGCTAACCATGCATTGTACTTTGAAAAAAAATATCCTCATTCGTTTTTTTCCAAAGATTATCAAACAGCTGATCCCAATTATTTTGCAGGATGTATCATTTATTCAAAGTATCCCATTATCGATGCCAAAAGAACTCCATTTGAAAATGGGGAAAGTGTAATTTATACTACGCTATTAAAGGGAGACGATACCATAAGAATTTATACAACCCATTTGGCATCCTACCGTTTTAAAGAGAACGACTTTGAATTCCATGAAAAGCCCACCAACGATTTAGACGTGAAAGCGAATAGAGGAGTGGCAAGAAAAATGAAAAAAGCTTTTGTAGAAAGGGCTGTTCAAGCAGAAATGGTGAGAGCAGCATTAGATCAATCGCCCTATCCTACTATTGTTACCGGTGATTTTAATGATGTGCCAAGTTCTTATACTTATAAAACCATCAAAGGAAACTGGCAGGACGCATTCCTTCAAAAAGGTTTTGGAATTGGGATGACTTTTATGGGTCTTTCGCCAACCTTAAGAATAGATTATATTTTAGCCAATGATCGATGGGAAGTAAAAGGTTGGGAGTCTGTTGACGAAAACCTGAGCGATCATCATATGGTTTTATCTGACCTATTGTTAAAGAAGAATTAGGCCTTTCAATTCCCCAAAATCAAATATCTTTGGGGCATATTATGCCACTTAAGTTATACAATTCACTCAGCAGACAAAAAGAAGTATTTGAGCCCATCAACGCACCCTATGTTGGGATGTATGTTTGTGGACCAACCGTGAGCGGAGAGAGTCATTTAGGGCATGCTAGACCCTTTATCACATTCGATGTGGTGTATCGATATTTATTACACAAGGGTTATAAGGTTCGTTACGTAAGAAATATAACGGACGCTGGTCATTTTGAAGAAGAAGGAAAACAAGCAGAAGATAAAATTGCTTCTAAAGCCATTTTAGAAAAATTAGAACCCATGGAACTAGTGCAAAAATACACGCACTTATATCATTGGGCAATGGAGCAATTTAATAATATGCCTCCAAGTATCGAGCCAACAGCGACTGGTCATATAGTAGAACAAATTGAAATGATCAAAACCATTATCAAAGATGGTTATGCATATGAAAAAAACGGCTCTGTATATTTTGATGTAGTAAAATACAATGACGACTATTCTAAAAAAAATCAGCCTTATGGTATTTTAAGCGGAAGAAATTTAGAAGAGCAATTAGATACCACGCGCGAATTAGAAAATCAAGAAGAGAAAAAGAATAAGGTCGATTTTGCTTTATGGAAAAAAGCACCTGCTGAACATATCATGCGCTGGCAAAGCCCATGGGGAGAAGGTTTCCCGGGTTGGCATATTGAGTGTTCTGCAATGGCTACCAAATATTTAGGTAAAAGATTTGATATACACGGAGGTGGAATGGATTTACAATTTCCACATCATGAATGTGAAATTGCACAGAGCAATGTATGCAATCACGAAATACCTGCACGTTATTGGATGCACAATAATATGATTACGATCAATGGTCGTAAAATGGGTAAGAGTTATAATAATGTGATTAAGTTAAGTGAATTGTTTTCTGGACAACACCATGAGTTAACACAGGCTTATGCACCCATGACCGTGCGTTTCTTTATTTTACAAAGTCAGTATAGAGGCACATTGGATTTTAGTAATGAAGCATTGCAAGCCTCTGAAAAAGCATTGAAGCGTTTAATGGAAGCTTATGAGTGGTTAAGAGCACAAAGCTTTACCGAAGGAAATAATGCATCAGATGCTACATTGGATGCACAATTAAAAACATGGGTAGATGAATTAGAAGAATTCATGGACGATGATTTTAATACGGCTAAAGTAGTAGCTAATTTATTTGAAATACTACCAAGCATCAATTCTTTAAAAGATAAGCACATTGCAGCAGATGCTATTAGCGGAGATACATGGATCTATGCACAAAAGCAATTAAAGCTATTTATAGAAGATATATTAGGCATTAAAATAGAAG
>CAZXWT010000213.1:0-2497 GCA_964644475.1 uncultured Sediminibacterium sp.
CAATGTTTTAGCAATATTTGACCAAATTTGAGCGTTTAGAATAAAAAAACTTAAAAAAAATGGGATAGTAAGGGATATTTAGTTACCTTTGCCGTCCGTAAAAAATTATTTCTCATGGCTAGAGTATGTCAGATAACAGGAAAGAAGCCGATGACTGGAAACAGCGTATCGCATTCTAATATTAAAACTAAACGTCGTTTTCTTCCAAACTTGCAAAAGAAGCGTTTCTTTTATGCAGAAGAAGATCGTTGGATCACTTTGAAAGTATCTACTGATGCATTAAGAACTATCAACAAGAATGGTTTAGGTGCAGTAGTAAAAGATTTAAGAGCTGCAGGCGAAAAAATCTAAGTAAACACAAGTAATAAAGTATAATAATATACCATCATGGCACGTAAAGGAAACAGAGTTCAAGTAATATTAGAATGTACAGAGCATAAAGCTACTGGCATGGCTGGAACTAGTCGTTATATTACCACTAAGAACAAAAAGAATACTCCAGATCGTTTGGAGTTCAAGAAGTACAACCCAATTTTGAAAAAAGTAACTCTTCACAAAGAAATTAAATAATCATGGCAAAAGCAGCATCTAAAAACGCGAAAGTAAAGGATTTAAAAGCTTCTGCTGAAGCTAAAAACTGGACAAAAGTGATCAAAGCTATCCGTAGCCCAAAAACAGGCGCGTATACTTTTAAAGAGAACATTGTTCACAAGGATAAAGTATCTGAATTCTTAGCAGCGAAATAATCGCTACTATTACTTTTCGAATAATATTTTAAAGCTCTCCATTTAGGGGAGCTTTTATTTTTTGTTAGTGCTTTTGCAAAATTTGTAACTTTACAACATGAGCTTTTTAGGAAAACTATTTGGTAAAAAAGAGAAAGAGATTTTAGATCAAGGTTTAGAGAAAACCAAGCAAGGATTTTTTGAAAGAATATCTAAAGTCATTATTGGCAAAACCACTGTGGATGATGAAGTGTTGGATCAATTAGAAGAAGCTTTGATTGGTGCAGATGTTGGCGTGGATTCCACTTTAATTATTATTGAAAAAATACAAGAAAGGGTTAAAAAAGACAAATACATTTCTACGCAAGAATTGCAAAATATCTTACACGAAGAAATGGCTAGTTTGCTAATTGATGCCCCTTCAGATTTACAAGGCTTTAATCCTCCAGCCAATAAAAAACCTTATATCATTTTAGTAGTAGGCGTGAATGGAGTTGGTAAAACAACCACTATTGGAAAATTAGCACATCATTATAAAGAAGCCGGAAATCAAGTGGTATTAGGTGCTGCAGATACATTTAGAGCAGCAGCTGTAGATCAATTAACTATTTGGAGTGAAAGAGTGGGAGTGCCTATTGTTAAACAGAACATGGGTGCCGATCCAAGTGCTGTGGCTTTTGATACAGTACAATCTGCTTTAGCTAAAAATGCAGATGTGGTATTGATTGATACAGCTGGCAGATTGCATAATAAAGCGCATTTAATGGACGAATTGAATAAGATTAAAAGAGTGATTCAAAAACAAGTACCTGATGCTCCACACGAAGTACTATTGGTATTGGATGGATCTACCGGTCAAAATGCTTTAGAACAAGCCAAGCAATTCATGGCAGTAACTGATGTGAATGCATTAGCGATTACAAAATTAGACGGTACAGCAAAAGGTGGTGTGGTATTATCTATTGCACATCATTGCAAAATCCCAGTAAAATACATTGGTGTAGGAGAACAAATTAAAGATTTGTTGTTGTTTGATAAAGATGCTTTTGTAGACTCTTTATTCAATTTGAACAAGCAGTAATTTTAAGCTAGCAATTCCATAGAAATAAAACACCGATTTTAATTTATTTTAAAACATAGCGAACACTAATTCCGCCATGGTTTTTAAAATAAGATTGAATGATGCTAAAGGCAGGCTGCCAATCCACGCTAATATTTAGTGGAGTGTTTTTGATTTTATAGTCAAAGCCTATAATACCATCAAAACCCACTGCAATATTTGAATTAGAACTATTAGGATTTGTTTTCTTCCATTCCTCGCTCCATACACCCATATGTCCACCATATCCAATATACCAGCTAAGGTTTTCTGCACCTTCTATAGGCGTGTATATCTCTTTTAAAATTGAAGCACTAAATCCGTCTAAACTTGCATATCCGATTACTTCAATGGCTCTTGCAGTTTTAAACATGTTTTTATAAGTGATGGCGCCAGGAGATACTTTCACGCCAATAGATTTGGTATAAGGATTCACATATGGCCCAGCTGGGGCAATACTATCAATTGTAAAATCTTGTGCAAAAAGGGATGAAAAACTCAATAAAAAGAATAAAACTAGGCTAAGTTGTTTTCTGCTCATATTGCTTGTTTTGGGGGTGCACAAATTTAAGAAGAATTGACTCAAATTCACTGTTTAATAAATGCTAAAATTTGGTTAGGTTTGTACTATGTTAAGCTTTCAAACATTATCGGAGCGTTTTAATAAGGGTTT
>CAZXWT010000214.1:0-2493 GCA_964644475.1 uncultured Sediminibacterium sp.
CATAATGATACAATCTCCAAGCTTTGTCATAATACTCTAAAGAAGTCAGGTTTTCAATCCAATCTCCACTGTTTAAATAAGTAACAGAACCTTTTTCAGTTTCTACAATTCTATGTTGTGGCTGATGAATATGACCACAGATTACATATTGATAATTATTTTCAATAGCCAATTCTGCAGCAGTTTGTTCAAAATTGCCAATCCAAGAAACAGCTTTTTTAACACTATTTTTTACCTTCTTACTAAAACTCAACTTGTCTTTACCCATGAGTTTTCTACACCAATTAGATAAACTATTTAGTAAAATCAATAAGTCATAACCATACCCACCCAATTTTGCCAAAATTTTTGCACTACCCTTTGTGGTTCTATCAAAAACATCCCCATGAAATACCCAATTTTTTTCGCCATTGATCTCAAAAACTATTTTATCCGTTAAAAGTATATTACCCATTTCAAAATCTGCATATTTCCTCATTGCTTCATCATGATTCCCTGTAATATAAATCACTTTAGTACCCTTACTTGCCATATTGAAAATTTCTTTGATCACTGCCATATGACTCGCTGGGAAAAATCGCTTACTGAACTGCCAAATATCAATGATATCTCCATTGAGTATAAGTGTTTTAGGCTCGATGCTTCTTAAATAATTTAGGACTTCTTTTGCGTGGCATCCAAAGGTTCCAAGATGGATATCACTTAGAACACTAATTTCCATTGGTCTTTTATTCATTCGAGTTAGTTTGTGTAAAAAACGCAATTCAGTATTATCAACATATTACCTGAAGATTAAGAAATTATTAATTAAGTATTACTAAATAGTCACTACCTTGATATTCAATAATTTCGTCACTATAATTTCTACACTTATGAAGTCAAAATTCATTCCAAGAGATATTAGCTGGCTTAGTTTTAATGCCAGAGTGCTTCAAGAAGCTAATGATATTTCTGTTCCTTTAAAGGAGAGAATAAGATTTTTAGGTATTTTCTCTAATAATCTAGATGAGTTTTTTAGAGTCAGAGTGGCTACATTAAAAAGGATGTCCGAATTGGTTGATAAAAAGAATAAACTGAACTACGATGTTATTGATAGCCCACAAGTAATTTTAGATGATATCCAAAGAGTAGTACTCAAACAACAAAATGAGTTTAATCGAATTTGGAATAATATAAGCAAGGAGCTTAAGGATAGAAATATTCAAATTGTAGATGATAAAAAACTGAATACTGAACAAAAAGAATATGTAAAAAAATATTTTGACGAGGAAGTAAGACATTATATTATTCCTCTAATGATAGATAACCTTGCAGAATTGCCTTATTTGAGAGACAAAAGTTTATACTTAGCCATTGTAATGGGTAATAAAAATGACGCATACAATGAGAAATTTTCTTTGATTGAAGTGCCTTCAAGATCTGTTGGAAGATTTATTATTCTTCCATCAAAACCAGGTACCACTTCGATTATTTTATTAGAAGACTTGATTAAATTCAATCTTCCTATCATATTTTCCCATTTTAAATTTAACAAATACGAAGCTCACATTTTCAAAATTACCAAGGACGCAGAAATAGATTTAGACCAAGAAGTAGGATTAAACTTTATAGACAAGATTTCAAAAGGGATTAAAAATAGAAGGAAAGGGAAGCCTGTACGTTTTGTTTACGAGAAAGAAATGAATGCAGAAATGCTTGAGTTTCTAATTAAAAAATTAAAACTTACAAGAAAAAGTAGCATTATTCCAGGAGGTCATATCCATAATTTTAGACATTTTATGGATTTTCCCAATGTCATTACTGAAAAAACCAATCGACCCTCGCCTTTTATTCATCCGACTTTTAAAAAGAAAGGACTTGTTTCTGATATAGTGTTAAAGCAGGATGTTATGTTACATTTTCCATACCATTCATATGATCCAGTAATTGATTTATTGAGAGAAGCGGCAATGGATGATAGTGTAATAAGTATAAAAATTACTGCTTACAGATTAGCATCAAATTCTAAAGTAATCAATGCCTTGATTAATGCTGCAAGAAATGGAAAAGAGGTTACAGTATTCCTGGAACTGAAAGCAAGATTTGATGAGGAAGCAAATTTGGAGTGGAAATCTATTATGGAGGAAGAAGGAATCAATGTTTTAGTAGGAGTACCCAATAAAAAAGTACATGCAAAGCTATGTATCATACAAAAGAGGATAAATAAAGGCCTTGTAAAATACGGTTTTATCAGCACAGGTAATTTAAACGAAAAGACTGCTAAAATTTATGCTGATCATTGTTTATTAACTGCATCAAAAAATTTAATGAACGAGGCTAGTAGAATATTCACTTATCTAGAACATTGGCAACAAGGTGATAAACCTATTGCTAAAATGCGTAATTTATTGGTCACACCAGTCAATATGAGAGCTTCTATTATTCAGATGATAGAAAACGAAATCAAATGGGCTAAAAAAGGGAAATCTGCTAAAATCATCATTAAATTAAATT
>CAZXWT010000215.1:0-2490 GCA_964644475.1 uncultured Sediminibacterium sp.
AATCCCAGCTATCTAAATGCCCACCTACAACAATTTTTTCTTTTGGAATACTTGAACCAGTTATTGTTGCAATGACATTTCTTGCTTTGATTATACCAGAATGATTGGTCATTTGAATGTGACTATACAATGGTCCTTTTTCTAATTGTGCTTTTAATGCTAAACCATCTTCTTTTCCAACACAAACTGCTGGAATGGGGATTAATTTTCCTGTAACAGATGCAGTTCCGGTAAGTAAAACTCCTTTGTCTGCAGTGTTGATTACAATAATACCTTTTGCACCGTATTTTGTTGCAATGGCTGTCTTTTCAGATCTATGCAAACTAGGAGTGCCTTGTTTAGAACCTGGTAATGTGCCAAGATACACTAAAGCTATTTTCCCTTTTACTTTATCAGGTGCTGCTACATAATCATCTTCAACGCCATTACCCATATCTACCACTTCTAAACTAATGTCTGAACTTACAGGAGAATGTGCTAATGAAACAGATTTAACAGGCTGTAAATTATTCAAACTGTTTCCTATTGATAAATTCAATGTACCACGACTCCAACTTTCAACTTCGAAAGGTTGATAACGTACATTAGAGAATCCATATGATTTAAGTAAGTTGTATGCATACTCTTCTGCTTTTTTTCCATTTTCTGAACCTGTCAATCTATGGCCAATTGTTTCAGAAGCTATTTTTAAAGAAGTATAAGCATTAGAATGTTCAAGTACTTCTTTGTTGATATCCGCGAAAATTTTATTCCATTCTTGCTTGGCTTGACCAAAGCTTGTTTGAGTAAGCCCTAAAATAGAAAGGCTTATCATTCCAATTGTTTTTCTCATTGTAATTATATTAGACCCTAATTTATTCAAAAAAGGGCAAATGCAGCAAGGTTTTGACAATTTAGGTGCTTAAATAGTATATTTACCCTACAAATTTTGATTGAATTTATGAGTAAGACTTCAACGCTTTCTATAGGGACTATTTTATTTAGTGTATTATATCTTTTGGTGCATTTTATTCCAGATTTGGGTGGGGCAGATGTCATGGGAGCACAATGGTTGTATTCCAGCAGTTTGGACTTGATTGTTTTGGGGTATATATTTTTGAATAGGTCTAAATATACCGAAGCCATCAATGCAATTTTCACTTACAAGTTTACCTTGCTTTTTAGTTTATTATTGATCTGGGCTATTGGGTCTTATTTCTATGCTTTGAACCCGGTAGAAACCTTGGTTACTTTAGCTAGGTTGATTACCACTTATTTGATTTTCATCAATATTTCTATTTTATTCTATAAGCAAAACATTCAGCAGGTATTTAATGTTTTGTCGTATGTAATTGCATTTATCTTATTGTATGATGCTATATATGTAATCACAACATTTAATAATAATGTTAAAGTAAATTTTGATCCAAGTATTGGAAGCATAACTGGAAATCATGGTAACAAAAACGTGATGGCAGCAAGTTTATTAATTAAGTTCCCATTTGTATTATGGATATTAGTGAATAATAAAATACTGGTTAGATTTTTGTGTGCATTTATTATTTTCTTGGGAACCATCGCTTTGTTTTTACTAAGTACAAGATCGACTTTTGTTGGATTGGCTTTGATCATTATCATTTTTTCAGCTTCTACGCTTTATTTTAGAGCTAAAGAAGATTTAAAAGAATCATTAGGTAGAATTGCATTATTTATTTTACCTGTAGTGTTTGCATTTTTTACAGCAAACTTATTAATATCAAATGCATCAGATGTTTCAGAAGAATCTATTTTGAATGGTGCAGTTACGGCAAGAATTCAATCTATCAAATTAGAGAACAATGCATCGAGTGGTCGTTTGCATTTATGGGAAGGAGCTTTCGACTACGCAAAGAAACATCCATTTGTTGGGGCAGGATATGGAAACTGGAAATTGGCGTCTATTCCATATGAAAAAGAGTTTACTAATGATTTGTTTGTGCCTTATCATTCTCATAATGATTTCTTAGAAATGTTCGCAGATTTGGGAATTGTAGGTGGTTTGTTATTCGGGGGAATGTTTTTGTTATTCCCAGTTTACACTATAACATTATGGCGCAATAAAAGTGCAAGTAGTTATCATCTTCCTGCAACTATTAGTTTGATGGCAGTCACTTGTTATGCAGTGGATGCATTTTTGAATTTCCCCGCTGAAAGAACTGCGATGCAAACAATGTTGGCAATCTCGGCAGCCTTGGTTTGGATTCCTTTGGGAAACTTAAAGACAATAAGTCAAATTGGGGCTATTAAAAAATGGCTACCTTCTATTTATCTTTTCATTGCTGTTGTATTGATAATACCTTCAATTTATATTGCAAAATTGACATACGATTCATTGAAAGTACAGAAATATGTTATGGGAGAGATTGATTCAGATCCCAAAATGGCTTTAGATGAAGTGAAAGAAGGCTTGCCAGCCATTCCTAATTTGTCTACTTCTACTTTACCTATTCCTGCACTAATAGCACGATATGA
>CAZXWT010000216.1:0-2482 GCA_964644475.1 uncultured Sediminibacterium sp.
TAAAGACATCAGGATATACCAGCATAGCTGCAGTACTCATGAATCCACCACCACTGTGTCCATGAATACCTACTTTAGATCCATCGATATAAGAGAATCTATCAGCTAATTGTTCAATAGCTGCCTTTTTATCTGCTAAACCATAATCTCTTAGATTGCCATAACCGTAATTATGGTACCATTTGCTTCTGCCTGGATGACCACCCCTGTTACCCATGGTAACCACTACAAAACCTAATTGAGCTAAGCGGTCAATTCTATCCATTCCTTTGCTAAAGCTTTTGTTGACTGATTCTGTTTGTGGTCCAGGATAAACATATTCAATGATAGGGTACTTTTTAGTACTATCGAAATCGTATGGTTTATACATTACGCCAAAAATATCTGTAATGCCATCATCTGCTTTTACTTTAAATAGTTCTGGAAATTTATAGCCAGCAGCAAATAAAGAACTTAGGTCTGCTGTTTCTAAATCCATTATTTTTTTTCCATCAGTAGAATACAATGCACTTACAGGTGTGGTATTTACCCTACTTGAATTATTAACAAAAAATGTTTTCTTGTCATTTACACTAAAGCTATGATCAAAATTTCCGGCATTTAATAATTGCAAACCAGAACCATCAAAATTTACTTTATATAAATGTAAGTAATAGGGATCTTCCTTGGTATTAGCATTAATTTGCTCTCTTCCATTTCCAGAAAAATACAATACTCTTTTTTCTTCATCAATACCTACTATATCTTCAGTATGCCAAGGACCTTGAGTGATTTGATTTTTTAAATTGCCATTTTCATCATACAGATAAAAATGTCCCCATCCATCTCTTTCACTCCATTCAATAATTTCCTTTCCCTTATTAACTAATCCAGGTTTTCTAATTTCTATAGAAGTATTTAAACTTTCTTCAATTAAAGTTTTAACTACGCCTGTATTAATATCTACAATACACTGGTCAATCTTTTTTAAATCTCTACTGGTTCTTGAGATATACATTTTATCATTGGTGCCTAACCAAATATTTGGTTTGAAATCGTCATCTCTTGTATTTACATTTCTTGTTTTATCCCAAATAGCAATGTCTTGGTCTTTGAACAAAGACACATTGATTTCTTTATTGGTATAACCATTGGTTTCAAAAACAAATAAATGATCTACCGGAGCTTCTTTTTCGCCTGGCATCCAATATTTATAAGTTTCTAAAGTGGGCCTAGGATCTGCAATACTATTAATTACCCAAAGGTCTTTTACTTTGGTATTATCCACCTTATTGATTGCAAAGTGCTTGCTATCCTCGCTCCAATAGGCAAATACAGGCTTTCTTTTGTTTTTATTTTTTTCTATATCTACATTGGTTTCGCCACCACCACCATAACTACTTTCACTATGCCAGCTAAAATATAATTTACCATCAGTAGTAATTGCGTGCTCTACAATGGTAGAATCTTCTTCGTTCTTTAAAGCTTTTTCATAATTAGCTTTATCCATCCAATACAAATTATAATTTCTACCAAATAGAATTATATTTTGATCAGGTGACATGTTCGCCCAACTTGGCTTCTTTTTGGGTTTCTTTAATCCAACTAATTCATTTAATTGATTCGTTAATAAATTATACTCGAAGTAAAATACTTTTTTAATTTTTTCAGGTTTACCATTTTTAGGTACAGTATCATCTTTGTTTATTTCAATACTACTCTTTACTTCAAATTGAATCCAGTTTTCATCTTTGATAAATTTTAAAGAATCAATAGGCAAGTGTTGTCCATCAAATGGATCTTTCACAATTTTAGTCAACTCTGCTGCTAGTTTATCTCTATCAAACATTGCTTTCTTTTCTAATTTATTTGGATCTACTACAAGCCATTGTTTTCCTTCACTTGTTTCATAAGTATACCAAAATCTGTTTGATTGCTTTAGCCAATGAGGATCGACAGCCAAAGAAAAAATCATTTTATCTAATTTTTTTGGAGCAAATCTTGCAGCCAAGTTATAATTAGCTTTTTGTTGAGCCCAACTTAAAATAGGAATAAGTAAAAGGGCTAGTAAAAATTTACGCATGTGTTATAATTTATTGGAGAAAGTTAATGATATTTAAGTAAAATTGAAAACCATGCATGTAAAAATTAATAGGATTCAACATATTGGTATACCTGTCACTGATTTGAAAAAATCGGAAGCATTTTATGAAGGTCTTGGATTCAAGAATGTAATGACTACTTTTTTTGAAATAAATGGCAATAAAGGGTATGTTAGTATGATGCAAAGAGGCGAGATGGTCATGGAATTATATCAAATGCCAGAACCAGAACTAGCTGAAATAAAAGCCAGAAAGAACGGACATTTAGACCATGTGGCTTTTGATGTAGATGATGCAGAAGCAACTTATCAATTATTGAAGGCGAATGGGTATACTATGTTAGAGACTGCCCCTGTATTTTTACAATTTTGGCAAAAGGGCTGTAAGTATTTTAATATTGC
>CAZXWT010000217.1:0-2458 GCA_964644475.1 uncultured Sediminibacterium sp.
GCAAAAATGTAGATAATTGTTTTTTTCATATTGTTATTGTTTTTTGTTGATTGTGTATTTGAAAATCATATAAAAAGTTCTTCCAGCTAAGTTTGGTAAGTTTAATCCATCAATATAGTTATTGATATTATCAGACCCGCCTTGAAGTGTAATTCCATTTTTAAATTGTTTACCCATTGAATAGTTTAATGTAAAATATCCTTTACCAAATAGATCTCCTTTGTCAAAAACCTCATTGCCATTATTGTTTGTTACTGCCCATTTGCTTCTGTAAATACATCTTAGATTTGCAAAAAAACCTTTATTATTTTCGTAGTTTAATCTTGCTTGTATTCTATGTTTACTTGTATTGGGTAATCCTACATAGTCAGACAGTAATAACAATCTACTTGTTCCATCTGCATTCTTGGTATAAACAGTTCCGGATTTAATTTTTGCAATCTGATCCTTATCACCTGTAATTAAAAACTGGTATCCTATTGAGCTACTCCAATTTGTACTATATTTTTGTTTTGCTTCTATTTCGAATCCTGTAGTGAATGCGTTTTTGATATTTAAATAACTATAAATTTGACTTCCACTAGCATAATTACCCACTTGTTGTACATCAATTAGATTATTGATATCATTTCTGAAAAACTGAATTTGTAATTCGTTATTATAATTAGGCTCCCATTCTGCAGAAAAGTGAATTCCAGTTGCGTATTCTGGTTCTAGTTTTTTTAGTTGATAATAATTACTATACAAATTGCCAATTTGTCCAAGTTCATTTAACTTATTGATTACTCTTTGTGCTTCAACGGCTCCAAATACGCTATATCCGCCAGCTGCTGCATTGGTAAAGTTTAAATATAGTTGTCTAAAATCTGGAGCTTTGAATCCTCTACCAGCGCTAAATTTGAATCTAATGTTGCTATTTAATTTGTATAAGAAAGATAATTTAGGACTTAAAGCTGATGCAAAATTTTTATTTTCATCAAATCTAAAACCGGCATTGGCAACTATCTTTTTCCCGTTATTCCATTCCCATTGATTGTATAAATATTTAATAGTGTTATTTTTTGCACTATCAACATTGTCATATCTAGAACTGTTTACTTGTTCGCCAACCCAACCAAATCCGAAAGTAGAATTAAGAGACTTATTTAATTTCCATTCAGTTTGATTTTCAACTCTTTTAAAAATTTGTTTAAAGAAATCATTATAGGGACTGCCAGAAAGTGTCAATAAATCTTGACTAGATTCAAATTGAGTATAGTAAGTATTTAATTTTGTTTTTAATCTTGTATTAAATTGGTGATTCAATACTATCGACCCATTAACATCATTATTTTTCTCGTTTCCATTTGAATAAATTGTTGTGCCGTTATTGGCTACAGCAATGATACTCTTAATACGTTCTTGATTATATCTAAAACTACCGTCAATATTTGTTTTCTCATTTATATCCAACTTTAAATTTTGAGTAAAAGTAGATCTTGAGATAGGTGTAATAAATCTTTTATTACTATTGGGTCTTACACTAAACCCGTCAGTAGAATAGTAGTTATAGAAAGTTTGAGATTGAATTTTATTTAATTTTTTGGAAAATGTAATATTTCCATCCATGGTATTATAGCTTCCATATCTTATATTAGTTGAAACTAAGTTATTGCTTGTTTTGTCGGTAATGATATTAATTACTCCAGCCATTGCTTCACTTCCATATAAGCTTGATGAAGGCCCCTTAACTATTTCAATTTTTTTAATATTGCCTACCGCAATTCTATTTAAATCTAATACTCCAGCAGTTCTTCCAATTAAAGGCTCTCCGTCAATTAATATAATTGTGTAGTCAGGGTTTAATCCTTGAAGTTGAACTCCAGCACCAAATCCGGAAGTTAAAGTAATACCTGTTTGTTCTCTTAAAACATCACTTAGTCTGGTATTCCCAGACTGAATAATGGTTTTTGAATTGATAATACTAATAGGCACTGATATGTTCTTTATTTGCCTTTCAGATTTGTTTGCAGTCACAAAAACGGTGTCACTATATAATGCAAGGCTGTCTTTGTTAAAACTTAACTGTGCATTGCTATTTGAAAAACTAAACAAAGGCAAGCTAATTAGTATGATTTGAGTGAGTTTTTTCATGAAGGCACAAAGGTCTATTGCATTGTGTTTTCCTTGTGCTTATAGAGCAATTTTTTGTACTTAGAATAGCATAAAATGACACTATTATGACAATATAAAAATGAGTATTTTCTTTTGTTGAAGAATTCTGATAAATCTCCTATTTAAGTATAAAATTTATGGATTAGTACTAACTTTGATTAGTAATAATTATGGTAAAAAATAAGCAACAAATCTTATTGGTAGAAGATGAAGAACATCTTCATCAAGCATTAAAATTAAACTTAGAGCTTGAAGGATATGAAGTGAGCTCTGCTATGGATGGGAAGATTGCTCTAGAAATGCT
>CAZXWT010000218.1:0-2451 GCA_964644475.1 uncultured Sediminibacterium sp.
CAAAAAACTCATAAATTGCCCCTCTTCTTCTTGGCCTGCCTTCTCCCTGACTCTTGTGCATGGTTCTTGCTTCCGCACCAATTTCTCCATAGCTTTTGCCTTCCAATGCATTGTATCCACCTACTTCTAGTCTAAATTGATTATTGTTAGTGGTATTTATTGTGCCAAAATTAAAAGTGTTCCATAAAATACGTTTTGCTTTCCAAACTGAAACACCCATTTTTAATTGTTCTGGGAATTTAGTTGGATCAGCAGCAGCCAAGAATGCTTCATTTGCTATAATTGCAGACGCAGCATGGTGTCCATGTCCAGCTCTTGCATCACCTGGAAATCTTGTAATGATAATATCTGGTTGGAATTTTCGAATCACCCAAACCACATCACTTAATACTTTTTGATGATCCCAAATGCTTAATGCTTCCTCAGCAGATTTGCTAAATCCAAATTCATACGCTGTGGAGAAATATTGTTCTGCTCCATCTATTCTTCTAGCGGCTAGAAGCTCTTGTGTTCTAATTAAACCCAATTCAACACCTTGTTCTTTCCCTATTAAATTTTGACCACCATCGCCTCTAGTTAAACTTAAATAAGCAGTTCTATAATTTCTTTCCTTGGTTAAATAGGGTAAAAAACTATTGTTTTCATCGTCTGGATGTGCTGCTATATACAAAACAGAACCCATCACACCCAATTTTTTGATTCCTGCATAAATAGATGCTGCATTTTGCTGAGCATTTATATGACTATTGAATAAACTTATTCCAATGATCAACAATAGAACTTTCTTCATAAAAAATATTTGTATATACTATTTACCGTTTAAGAAAACAGCATTTGCTAAAATTAATTTTCCTGCTTCCCAGAAATTTCTAAAAATAGGATCATCAGCCATATAAATAAATTTACCTGCCCCCATTTCCTTTACACCAATCACCACACCTTCTTGAATAGCAGCTTTTGCTTTATTACCCACGAATCCAGTAACATAACTGTCTTTCTTAATAGCCCCTACATTCCAAGATTCATTACTTGGCTCGTATAAAGTAATATCTTGTTTTAAATTATAAAACACCCCATTGGTCCCAAAACCAATTGGATGTGTATCGTCTATATACACTTTATAGATAGCTCCAGGAATAGAACTTTCTAATTGATCTTCGACTCTTTCACCATATTTTGCTAAATCATTGATATTGGGTTTTGCAGGCGTTGGCGCTTCTTTCACTTTAACACCCCAATCTGGGTTTGATGCAAATTGTAATGCAGCAGACTCCATAGCAATTAAAACCCCACCTTTTCTGACAAATGCTTGAAACTTCTCTGCAATTGGCTTCGAATTTAATTCTTTGTATTGGCCTTCTGGCGCAATGATCACATCATATTTATTTAAATCCATCCTTCCTAACATAGTATAGGTTAATTGAGTAATTGGATAATTCAATTGTTGTTCAAAATAATTCCAAATCTCTCCAGCCGCTAAAGCTGCAATACCTTCTCCTGTTAACAATGCCACTTTAGGTGCATGATTGATTATCTTATCTAAAGGCGATCCAAAATCTGCTCCTTTTTCTGCATATCCAGAAGATACTGCAACTGCTTCCACTCCTGCCGCTTCACATATTATTTTTGTATCAGTTGCCCAATTAACATTATTACTTGTTTTTAAAACCAATAAGCTTCCTTTTTCAAAATTTCTACCAGCTGCAGTGAAAGCTTTTTCTGCATACCTCACTTTGATATTTTTATTTAACAATTGTGCTAACACTTTAGCTGTAGCAAAACTATTATGTGGAATTATGTATCCATATTCTGTTGCAACAATAGAGTAAGTAGGTGTTTTTAATCCTGCTTGAATCGCTAATTTTTCTTTGCTTGCAAATCCATGTACACCAAATGCATAAGGTAATGACCATGCAGTAATATCATAAGTATTAGAATCATTTACTTGGGTAATTGGATCTAATAAAACAGATGCCAGAACTCCATGTGGCTGAGCAGAAGATACCGCAATAGTATATCCTTCATTTACAAAACTGCCATCGGCTTTAGTTTGATAATCAAACGCCTTGATTCCATTATTACCAGCATAAGTTCCGAATTGAATATTATTCTTTTTTAATAATTCCCCTAAAGCTTTAATCTTATGCGCATTTGAAGAAGTCATTAAATAGGTTTGATAATTACCATTATTCCCAGCCCTACTATTTTGATAATACTTTTTAAACTCATTGATTAATTTTTGATGATTCAAGGCGCTAATTTCTACGGTAGACATACCAGTAGTAAAATGATGCTTTGCTCTTGCTACTAAAGTCAATGTGTCATTATTTTTGTCTTGTACTCCTAGCCCTGCACTGATCCCCCCTTGCTCATAGGTCATACCAATGGCACCATTATACATTGGATAAGTATCGCCATAAGATGGATACAATAAATCAAATCTTTCTTTGG
>CAZXWT010000219.1:0-2449 GCA_964644475.1 uncultured Sediminibacterium sp.
ATTCCTTATTATGCAATTGCATCCACCATCTTCCTGTGCTCTTGCTTTGTAAAAACTGAGTGTCAATATCTGAAAAAGCTATATGAAATTCTTTGAATCTTTCAGTAGCAGTTAATGGTGATTCTTTTTTACCCTTTTGAATACCATCAATGATATACCAAATCATTTGAGCCATTTGTATAGCAGTTAATCCATTTTGATCCAACTCTGCTTGGTATCCGTATAAACCAATACTGCTGGTTTTCCAACTCATCCCTGCATATTGCATTAACACACAGGCTTCTTCTCCATTTAAACCATTGGGCGTAATAATATTAGCAGGAGCTTGCGCATTTTGAATCGCACTAATATCAAAGCTCATCATATGACTATCTCTAATCACAGGTTCCATTTCTTCGATATCTTCTCTCACTACACCTAATCTAAAACAATCAAAACGCAATTTATCTATGGTCTCCAACATATGTGGATGCATAAAATAACTTTGAAAAGCAATATGTGCGTAATGGTTCAAGTGATTGGGTAAACCCGTAAACAATTCCTCTAAAAAATGATCTGCTGGAAGGCGTGCTTCTAAATCTAGATCGATTTTTGCATCCGTCACCACAGCATTCACTAAAGTCGGAATACTTGTATAAGAATGGTATTGTGGAAGGGTTAAGTCATGTGAGCCACCAATCACAACCACTTTTTTATTTTGTAAAATTAATTCGGCAACCACAGTTCTTAAAGCTGCATAACTATCTTGAATAGTTTGTCCAATTTTTACATTACCTAAATCAGCAATGGTAACTTGAGCATGCCAATAATATAAAGCATATAATGCCGCTCTGATGGCATCGGCTGAAGTATGATCCGTTAATGCATAACCTGCTCCTCTACATTCACCCGCACCAATAATTACCATATCCGCATCCGAAATATCAGGCAATTGAGTTTCATAAACTTTAATATGCTTGCCCAATTGGGTATCTCGATAGCCTTCATCCTTAGATAATAGGTCTAAATTAACGGGTTGTAAAAAATCTGCAATAGAGCTCAAAGACATGGTGTATAATTAACCCTATTATAACGCCCAAAAAGCTAAAACATTGTCTTAAAACTAAAAATTGTACCCTGTGGCTGGTTTTCGCTCACTAATAATTGAGATTGATGAAATTGAGCGATTTTCTTACATAAATATAGGCCCAATCCAGTTCCTTTGGCAGATCTGGTAAACTCATTGCCCACTCTATAGAATTTATCAAAAATTCTTTCTCTTTCAGCTAAAGGAATACCAATACCCTGATCTTTTACTTCTAATAACAATTCTTGTTGATTCGCATTCAAAGAGATTTCAATAGGTGTATCAATCGGCGCATATTTATTAGCATTATCCAATAAATTATGTAAAAGCATTTGCATTAATAAAGGCTCTGCAAAAAACATCACCCCCTCTTGAATATGTGTAATTATTTTTCTAGTGGGGAATCTTTCTTCAAATGATTTAACTAAACCATTTACCATTTCAGAGAAATCAATTTGTTGTTTATTCTGTTGGTAATCTTTGAAATCTAGTTGAGAAGCTAACAAAATATTATTGCAAAGGGTATCTAATCTCTGAGTTTCTTTTAAAGAATTATTCAATAATGTTTTTTGCTGATCCTGACTAAGCTCTCTTTTTAATAATGTTTCAATATTTAATTGAGTTACAGCAATCGGCGTTTTTAATTCATGAGTAACAGCCATCATAAAATTTTGTTGCTGATTAGAAAACCTCAATTGTTTTATTAAAGACCTATAAACATAAATTGCACCCAATAAAAACAAGAACAAAAATGTAATGCCTTCTCCAAGAAATTGTTTTCTTTTTCTTTCCTGATAGTTAAGTAATTGTTCATAATTAGCCTTGTTGGAACCAGGCGTAACACTTAATTGCTCTAGTTTAATTTGTGTTATTTGATCATTTTGCTTTTCTAAAGAAACATACCACCATATAAAAGCGGCTACCATATAAGTCAAAAAAATCCAATAAATCGCATTGACTAGTTTCAGTGGATCAATGAATAATTTTTTCATGTTATATTTTATGGCTTAGCTTTTTCAACTCTTATTCCTGTTGTCAAAATATTTTGCAAAGGGTCTTCTCTCATAATTTGCTGAGTACTGATTTTGAAAGCACCCAAAGGCAATTTCATGGGCTTGGCATTAATCAATACTCTATGATCATAAATGTCATCCATTCCAGATCCCATCCAGCCATTCATGTCATCTGCTAGATTAATATTGATTGTTTGTTTTTGAAGACTATCGCCCGCTGCCTGTGTGTTTACTTGAAGCCAAATATTCTTATAATGATACGCGTTATGATGTCTAATCACAAAATACATATTATATAAAGCATTAGTATCTGCGATATTAAATTGATACTGATTGATTTGTTTGCTAGCCCATTGATGTTCGGGATAGG
>CAZXWT010000220.1:0-2446 GCA_964644475.1 uncultured Sediminibacterium sp.
TGAATTTTTACGTTAAATCTGTGTGTTTTGCAGCAATTTTTTGGCCAAAGAACAAACCGGCCTGTTGCTCGAAAACCTGCTCATTATCGGTCGTATAAAAGGCAATTTGACCATTTTTACTGCATTTTTGAGCCATTTCGGGGTGATTTTCTAGGTAAAGGGATAAACTTTGAGCCACAATATCCCCTTGTGAGATCAACTTAACATGCTGAGGCGCATAGGCCTTAATCTTAGCCTCTAATAGAGGATAATGGGTACAAGCCAGTAAAACTGCATCTATCTTGTCAGACTGCTTAAAAAGCTGATCTAGGTATTTCTTGATAAAAAAGTCAGCACCCTCACTATCCTGTTCTCCATTTTCAATAATAGGTACCCACATAGGACAGGCTTGTTGAAAAACTTTCACATCAGGAAAGAACTTCGCCATCTCCAAAATATAACTTTCACTTTGAACGGTACCAGAAGTACCCATCACTCCAACTTCTTTGGTAACCGAGTAATTACCCAACACTTCACTACTTGGTCTAATCACACCCAATACTCTTTTATTAGGGGCCAAAGTGGGCAGGTCTAATTGTTGAATATTTCTAAGTGCTTTAGCCGAAGCAGTATTACATGCTAAGATGACCAATTCACAACCCTGATCAAAAAACCATTTGACCGCCTCTAAAGTATACTCGTAAACTGTTTCAAAAGATCTTGTACCATACGGCGCGCGCGCATTGTCTCCTAAGTAAATATAATCGTACTGAGGCAATTGCTTTTTCAAAGCTTTTAAGATGGTTAATCCACCATAACCACTATCAAAAACGCCAATAGGTGCAGCCATAAAATTGTTTCGTTATGTAAAACTAAGAACCTCGTTGCATAACAACGAGGTTCTTACTAAAAATATTGTTGTGCAATAATTATCCTTTCTTAGCTGGAGCTGCTGTTTTAGCAGGAGCACCGCCAGTAGCTGCTTTGAAAGCTTCTTCTACTTCTTTAGGTAAAGCCAACTTCAACTTCATTGCAACACGAATAGTTAAATTGTCTGCAATAGATGGTTGAGCGTATGGAGATAAAGACTCAGCCTTTAAAACCATTGTGTATTTATTTTCTGCAACTACTTCACTTAAAGCAGCAGCAATTTTTTGTCTGTAAGGCAACAACAAAGCTTCTTGCTTTTGTTGCATCATTTCTTGTTGGTATTGTTGCCAGTTAATCAATTTGTATTTTAATTGATTTAACTCGTCAGTTGATAACTGTAAAGCTTTTGGTCTTTTAGATAATTCTAAAGAATCTTTTCTGTAGATACTATCTTTTACTTGGTAACTTTTTAAAGTATAGTTATACTCGTCCTGTAAAGTATCTTTTGCATAAGATTGTAAAACTGTATCTAATTTTTCTTGGATACCTGGGAATAAAGCGATTACGCTTTGGTCATCAAAATAACCAATTTTAACTTGTGCAGATGCAGTGTTAGAGAAAGAAGCAGCAACTAATAGGATGGCTGCAAATAAGAAACCTTTTTTCATTTGTTCTATTTTTTGTGTTGTGTTATACTTAGTTATTAATACCCAATTCTTTTAAAACGTCGTCGCTTTTATCCAGTTTCGGGTCAGCAAATATAATGGTTATTCCTTCACTTTTATCCAAAATGAAGTCATATGAACGAGCGATAGCCATTTTTTGAACCACATTATATACTTTATCTTGTATAGGTTTAACTAATTTTTGGCGCTCTTTAAATAAATCTCCCTCGTAACCAAAACGCTTTTTTTGTAAGTCTCTCAACTCTTTTTCCTTTATAAATAGTTCATCCTCACGCTTTTTCTTCAATTCGTCGGATAACATAAATTGCTCGGCTTCGTAATTTTTATACATTTTGTCAAGCACCTGTTGTTTCTCGTCAATCTCTGCTTGCCACTGATCACCCAAGGTTTTTAATTTCTTATCCGCTTCCTTGTATTCTGGAATTTTGTCTAAGATGTACTTAGTATTAATAACAGCGTATCGGCTTTGAGCTTGAAGGGTAAAAACTGTGCAGAAACTAAAAGCAAGTAGTAAGTATAATTTTTTGAATTGCATTTTGAAAAATTTAAAATGAATTATAAATCAAATTTCTATTCTGGTTCAAATCCTAACATAAAGGTAAATCTACCCGCATCTTTAAAGGTGTTAGTTGCATTTAATCTATCCAAACCTACACCATAGTCAAAACCTAACAAACCAAACATAGGTAAGTAAAAACGCATACCCACACCCACAGATCTTCTTAGGTTAAATGGATTATAATCTTTCATGCTATACCAACCATTGGCTGCTTCAAAAAAGCCCAATGCATAAATGGTACTACTTGCAGCTAAGCTTAAAGGATATCTTAATTCAACAACATATTTATTAAACATCGTAAACTTCTGTCTAGAAGATTGTTGATCAGGATTGATTTTTGGGTTAGAAGATT
>CAZXWT010000221.1:0-2409 GCA_964644475.1 uncultured Sediminibacterium sp.
CCAATTTTCCCTTCGTCTCGCGCTGTTTTACCTATAGGTGAAAACGTCGGGAGAGACTCTTGGCAATAAAGTTCTATATTTTGCAAAGTTGCTGCTTCTAAATTTACTCCGCCTCCATTTGCTGTTGCATTTCCATCAATTGACTCGCTGTTCAAACTTTGCTTCAAGCACCAATCATTTAACTTTCGAAGTTTTTTAGGAGAGTTGGCGGCGACAAGGTCGCCGCTTAACTGATACACCAATCCATCAACATTCCATCTTATGGTATTGTAAATAGCAAGTGCTGAGTCAATTTTGTTCTGATTCTTCTGTGCAGTGATTAAATATAATTCTGCAGAGTATTTGATTTTGATTAAGCGTTGAAAAATACCGAGAGGAGTGGGGTCTTGCGGCCGCGCTTGCGCGGCCAGCATCTCTGACATACCATTCACCAGAATAAAGACTAATAAAATGCATTTTAACCTATAGGTGAAAACGCGTGTGACAGTAATATTTTTCATCTTTAATATTTTGAATTATTTAATTGCAACTAAGGCCGCAGGTTCTTCTTTTAAATAAAGAATTTTTGACCTGCCAACAATCCCTCTGTTTGAGGTCGTTGATCGTAATAATTGTCTTCTAAATCTTTGCCAACTATATTTATAATGGCTTGCATGCTTAAATGTGCTGCATGCGCAGACAAGTTCTTGATTAGATAATGTGTGAATGCTCCATTGAATCGATTATTGATATAAGCATCTGCACTTAATTCATGAGATGCACAAGCACTTAATAAAGCGCCTTGTAAATTAGTAGGAGCAAGAGGAGAGGAAGGAGTGGTGGCGGCGACGCGCTGCGCGCCAGCCGCTATAGGCAAACCTCCAAAATTTCTAAAGAGTACTGAATGTTCATCTATACCAACTATCGGATCTCTTGATAAATCTGCTGAATGACAAGAATCGGAGATCCAAACAAAATGCACGCCTTTGGGGATTCGCGCAAATACCGCCCCAAAATCATTATCTCTAATAGTGGTTGAATCTGTTCCATCAAAATCGTAAGGACAAATTATTTCATCTAAACCATCTACTTCTTCTAATGTTCCAGTAGCTAATTTTTTACAAGGCAATTGCGCGCCGTGGCCGCTATAATGAAACAACAATTGATCTCCGGCCTCGGCGCCTTCTAATAACCATTCTAGTTGCGATAGAATACCTTTTTTAGTAGCAGCTCTATCGGTTAATTTTTTAATACCCGATGATGGATACACTTTGGTTTTTTGTGAGATAAAGTTTTCCATGTCCAAGATATCATTGATACAACCTCTCAAAGAATTACGAGGATCAGGATACTGATTGATGCCAACAAGTAGTGCTTTATTTTTCATAAAAAATGGGGTTTGTTTATTTGAAAGTAGAAATAAAATAGATGGTTCCAAATTAAAATTTTACTTTTAAGTAATTGATTGAAAGGCTTTATTAGAAAGGATTCTAAGTGATTCAAAGCAAACGCAAAGCCGCATTCAATCAGTAAAAAAAGCTACTTAGAAAACATTCTAAAAAATATTTTTATGAAGACAAGAGCGCCACAAGGAATTTTAATGAGTTTTGTACTTTTTTGCATTGCACTGCTATTAGTGATCACTACAGCACCATTTGGTTTTTTGTATGCACTTGTTCGACAAACCTGTTCTTCCAAAGCAAAATCATTGAATGTGTATTTTGTTGAAGTCGCTTTAGTATTAGATGAAGTTGGTAATGTTACGATGCAACATTTGCTCAATGATATTTTATTAATCAAAAACAATGAAACCTATTTATTCGGCAACAAAAGTGAAACCATCAGCAGTGTGATAGGAAAGAACAGTCTCACCAACACCCTCAGCCCTCTAGGCCGCACATTAAATAGTTTCTTAAACTTCTTAGACAAAGACCATTCACTCAATTCAATTATTTATGATGTGAAGACATGGAAAGATAATTGGATCTAAACATGAATGATTGTAAATTCATAATTCACTTATAAGTAAAAATCAATAATAGAAAATGATTCATCCTCAATTACAAGCCGTACATCATATTGCGATTATTTGTTCTAACTATGAACAGTCTAAAAAATTCTACACTGAAGTTTTAGGTTGCACTATTGTGAAAGAAACCTATAGAGCAGAAAGAGATTCTTATAAATTAGATCTAGCTATTGGCGGAAGCTATATCATTGAATTATTTTCTTTTCCGAATCCTCCTCCAAGACCTTCTCAACCAGAATCATGCGGATTGCGTCATCTTGCATTTAGCGTAAAAGATATTGAAGCTTCCATTGCAGCCCTGGCTTCTCATGGTGTTACATGTGAACCAATTCGTATAGATACACTTACTAATAAACGCTTTACCTTTTTCGCAGACCCAGATGGCTTGCCATTGGAGTTGT
>CAZXWT010000222.1:0-2404 GCA_964644475.1 uncultured Sediminibacterium sp.
AACTAAAATATAATCTTGGTCAGCTTTATGGGGCTAATTGTGTTTTAATTAGTATTTAAGCCTTATTTTTAAGAACCAAATTAACGATTATGCCACAAGGATTACAAACCTATGATTACTTAGTATTTGTCTTGTATTTTGTATTAATTGCCAGTTATGGCTTTTGGATTTACAAGAGAAAACAAACAACCAATGCCAACACCCAAGATTTCTTTTTGGCAGAAGGTCAACTTACGTGGTGGGCAATTGGCGCATCACTTATCGCGTCTAATATTTCTGCCGAACAATTTATAGGCATGAGTGGTAATGGCTTTAGATTGGGCTTAGCTATTTCGGCCTATGAGTGGCTGGCGGCTATTTCTTTAGTGGTAGTAGCAGTATTTTTTATGCCTGTTTATTTAAAGAACAGGATTTATACTATGCCACAATTTTTGAAAACAAGATACAATGAAACAGTTGCCATGATTATGGCTATTTTTTGGTTGTTCTTATACATTTTCGTGAACCTTACTTCTATTTTATATTTAGGAGCCATTGCTATCAACAATTTAACAGGTGGAGCGAACTTTCATTTAATTATGATTTGCTTAGCCATATTCGCATTATTTATAACCCTAGGTGGTATGAAGGTAATTGGATACACCGATGTAATACAAGTATTGGTTTTAACTATCGGTGGATTAATTACTTCTTATATAGCACTAACTGTTGTTGCGGATAAATTTGGTTATGGACATAATGCCTTAGCAGGTTTACAACATCTTGTAAAAGCAGCTCCTGATCATTTTAATATGATTTTTGATAAACCAACTGCTACCTCTACTCAAAAGCAAATTGAAGATTATTCAAGTTTGCCAGGTATTGCTATGATGTTGGCTGGTATGTGGGTGGCGAATTTAAATTACTGGGGATGTAATCAATATATTACTCAACGAGCTTTAGGAGCAGACTTGAAAACAGCAAGAACAGGTATTTTATTTGCAGCTTTCTTAAAATTAATGATGCCTTTATTAGTAGTTGTTCCAGGTATTGCGGCTTATGTATTGTATCAAAATGGAGCATTACAAGATCAGATGATGTCTGGAGGTGTATTAAATCAAGACAATGCTTATTCTTCTGTTGTGAGCTTTTTACCTACTGGCTTAAAAGGTTTGTCTATGGCCGCATTGACTGCTGCAATTGTTGCATCTTTAGCAGGAAAAGCAAATAGTATATCTACCATCTACTCTTTAGATATTTATAAAAAGTATATTAATAAAGAGGCTAGTGATACAAAAACAGTGTCAACTGGACGTATCATGATTATTATTTCTTTGATTATTGCTATCATCATAAACTGGAATGATACATTAGGTATTGGTGGCAAAGGAGGATTTGAATTTATACAAAAATATACCGGCTATATTTCTCCTGCTATATTTCCAGTATTCTTATTAGGATTCTTTTGGAAGAAAACTACTTCAAGAGCAGCCATTTCAGGAATTATTGTTGGAGTAATTTTATCAGTCTTGTTTGATAAGTTCTTGCCATCCATGCTAGGTCATGAAACGATTATATATACAGCATACCCAACTGCATCTGGTAGTTTTGAAATACCTTATTTGATTCAAATGGGTTGGGTATTCTTCTTTACTACATTAGTGATTATTTTAGTAAGTCTATTAGATGTAAAAGGACAAACACATTCTAATGATTTAATCGAAGACCATACCAAATATCAATTATCTAAAGCAAGTATTGCAATGATTGTTATTGTATTAGGGTTTGTAATGGCGATGTATATTAGATTTTGGTAGTCTACTAAATAAAAGAGGAGTCCCTTTGGAGACTCCTCTTTTATTTTTAAATGATTGTATTAATCATCGTCTTCTTCTTTATTCATCTTGATAAATGCAGCTCTTTTAGGTGCTGGTACTGTTGCATCTAATCCTTTAACAGCTTTCCAAATAACTTCAGTAAAAGCTCTGTCTGAAATGGCATCTTCTTTTGCAAAATTGAAAGTTTCACTTTTTTGTTGCCATGCACTTTTCACTGTATTTTTTTCAGTGATATCATATTTTGCAGGTTTTGCATTGAATACATAATTATTAGGTGTTGATTGAAAACATCTCCACATAGAAGTTGCAGCAGCATCATATTGGCTCATTGGAGGAATTCCTAAAATCAATTCAATTGTTTTAAGCATTGAGGTCGTGGAATACATGGTATGGTCAACAAAACTTCTTTTTACTAATCCGCCAGCTACATAGGCTGTAGTTCTATGTGCATCAACATGGTCTGGTCCATCTTGCGCATCATCTTCAACAATAAAAATGGCTGTTTGATTCCATATAGGGTGTTTACTTAAGTATTCTACAAACATACCTACTGCTAAATCATTATCTGCCACATGTGCATTTGGAGA
>CAZXWT010000223.1:0-2391 GCA_964644475.1 uncultured Sediminibacterium sp.
ATTGGATGAGGTGAAATTAATATCGGTTTGGATGAAAATTGCTGTACATCTTTTTTAACTTTCTCACTCATTGTTAAAAATCCATCAACAGAATTGGCGAAGTATTTGGTAAATAAAGTATCGCCCATTCTTTTTTCATGAGGGATCATATTGTCAACAATAGCTATGACTTTAGTTTGTTTATTCCATCTTGCAATGCTACAAATAGTGCCTAAGCAGGGAGCCAAAAAAGGTAGCCAATACCTTACAATGATTAAAGATGGTTTAGCTTTCTTCAATTTCAAACCAACCATAATCCAATTGAAAGGATTGATGGAATTGATTGAAATACTTATGGTAATATTTTCAGGAGCTGGTTCCTCTCTATATTGGGTTTTTCCAGGGAATAAGAACTGCGGATATTGAAGAGAAAAAGTTTCAATAGAACTATTGATTCCTTTTTGAGTAAATATAGTTGCTAATTTTTCATCAAATGCAGCTAATCCACCTCGAAGGGGCCAGGCTGGGCCTATTATAACCAAATTATTTACCATCCTATTTTTTCTGCAATTAAATAGTGGTTTCTATCTGATGCATTTCTGTTCACTAATTCTGCTATAAAACCTGCCAAAAACAATTGAACTCCAATTAACATAGAAGTTAAAGCAATATAAAAAGCAGGTTTATTGGTTATGCTAGTATCTGGGTATAAAAATTTAGAAACAGTAATATATCCAACCGAACCAAATCCAATTAAAAAGAATAGGGTACCCACTAAACCAAAAAATTGCATTGGCTTCTTTCCAAATTTAGATAAGAACTGAATGGTCATTAAATCTAAGAATCCATTCACAAATCTTTCCCATCCAAATTTAGTAGTCCCATATTTTCTAGCTTGATGTACCACCACTTTCTCACCAATCTTTTTAAAACCAGCCCATTTAGCTAGAATCGGAATATATCGATGCATTTCACCAAACACTTCAATACTCTTTACTACTTTTAATTGATAGGCTTTAATACCACAATTAAAATCATGCAAAATAATACCAGAGCTTTTTCTGGCAACAGCATTGTAAATTTTAGAAGGAATATTTTTTGTAAAAGTATTGTCGTAACGTTTCTTTTTCCAGCCACTTACTAAATGATATCCATCTTCTGTAATCATTTTATAGAATTCAGGAATTTCGTCAGGAGAATCTTGTAAATCAGCATCCATCGTTACTACAATATCTCCTTGAGCTGATTTAAATCCTTCATTTAATGCAGCCGATTTTCCATAATTTCTTTGAAATCGAATTGCTTTTAATGAAGCAAATGATTTCTTCAATACTTCAATCACTTCCCAACTATTATCATCACTTCCGTCATCCACCATAATCACTTCATATGAGAACTGATTGGTTTGCATAACACGATCAATCCAAGCCATTAATTCTGGCAAAGATTCAGCTTCATTAAAAAGGGGTATGACTACAGAAATTTGCATGTATTTATTTTAAGCTGCGTTATCTTGAAAAGGATTTGGATTTTTCTTTGCAACACCAGCACCAATTGCTGAACCAATAGCACCTAAAATTCCAGTACCAATTATAGCACCACCAATAGCAAATGGTAAAAAGAATTTCTTAGTCATTGTTACTGCTTGCTCAATCATCTCATCAGTCATTTGTGGATTTTCTTCCATTTTCTTTCTAGTCATGTCAACAATTTTATCTACCATATCAGGGAATAATACTTTTGTAGACAAAACGGTATATAAAACTGTAATCACTATTACAACAGCAGTAGTTTTAAATCCATGTGCAAATACATTACCAAATGTTACATTGTTGTTGTTTTGGTTAGCATATAAAATTGCACCATAAATTAAACCTCCAATGAAAATGGCGTAGTTGATCCAACTTAACCATGACATTTCATATAAGTTGAAAACATAAACCACTACACTTAAAACAATTGATATAGCGCTTAAAATAGCACCTTTTACAATATGACTTGTTACTGTATTTTCCATCTTGACTTTTTTTATTGATTAATATGTAAAGTATTTTTAACAATGGTACCAAGTACCTTGCCCTTTAAAGTTATATCCCAGAATGGCGAATTAGCAGATTTACTTGCTGATTCAGTCTTACTCATTAAAGTATTCTCGGTAGTATTAAAAAGAGTCAATTCTGCGATGCTATTTTCTTGAATTGTCCCTGTAGAAAGACCAAAAATATTTCTAGCATTGGTAGAAAATATTGCTGCAATTTTTTCCTCTGATAACTTAGGTAATTTTTGCATTACTGCACCATAGGAAGTTTCAATACAGGCAATACCTGCTTTTGCATTTTCAAACTCGATTGTTTTACCGTCCCAATCCTGTGGTAAATGGTGAGAACTTATACAATCCACAGTGCCATCTTC
>CAZXWT010000224.1:0-2361 GCA_964644475.1 uncultured Sediminibacterium sp.
TAATATATGGTAATCTAAAGGCTTTTGCTTTAACATTTGGAGATATTTTAGGTAAAACCAATACACCAAAACAAACCAATACAAATGCAAATAAAGTACCAATACTGGTAAGGTCGGTCATTCTGCTAATAGACATGAATAAGCTAGGAACCCCTACAAATATTCCTGTAATGATAGTTGCGAAACTTGGTGTACCAAATTTCTTATGTACAGTAGCAAATTTCTTAGGCATTAAACCATCTCGACTCATACTCATCCAAATTCTAGGTTGACCTAATTGGAATACTAATAATACACTGGTGGTAGCTACCACTGCACTTATAGAAATAATATATCCAATTTTGTGTAAACCTATTTTTTCAAAAACATACGCTAAAGGATCATCCACTTTTAATTGTGTATAAGAAACCATTCCGGTTAATACCAAAGCAATTAAAATATATAAAACAGTACAAATTAATAAAGAATAGATCATGCCTTTTGGCAAATCTCTCTGAGGATCTTTACATTCCTCAGCAGTAGTCGAAATTGCATCAAAACCAATATAAGCGTAAAATACAGCAGACACACCTGCTAAAACCCCTTTAAATCCATTAGGCATAAATGGCATCCAGTTAGTAGTGTCTACATAAAAGAAGCCTAAAACAATGACAAATAAGATGATTAATATCTTAAACATCACCATGGCATTGGTACTCTTTTTACTTTCTTTGATTCCTCTATACACCAATAAAGTAATCAAAACCACAATAACAAATGCAGGAATATTTAAAATAACTCTTGTTCCACCAATCATTGGTGCATTAGTCATTGCATCATATCCAATTCTAGCCAATTTACTGAAACCAGATGTTGATCCACCTGCAGCTAAATGTGCTAAAGCTTCATCATAGCCCGCTTGTGCTTGCTCATAATTGGTACTTAACCATCCTGGCAAATGAATATGAAAGCCTTCTAGTAAATTCACAAAATAACCACTCCAACTAATCGCCACCACAATATTTCCAATGGCATATTCTAAAATTAATGCCCATCCAATAATCCAAGCGACAATTTCACCAAATGTCACATATGCATAAGTATAGGCACTTCCTGCGATAGGAACCCTACTTGCAAATTCTGCATAACATAGGGCACTAAAACCACAAGTAATGGCAGTAATCACAAATAATAAAGAAATGCCCGGGCCACCATGAAAAGCTGCAGTACCAATAGTTGAAAAAATTCCAGCACCTACCACAGCAGCTATACCCATTAAAGTAAGGTCTTTCACCCCTAATTCTTTTTTTAATCCACTAGCACTATGTCCATCTGTTAATCCCGCACTAGCATCTGCAACAATTTTATCAATTGATTTTTTTCTGAACAAACTCATGTAAGTAGATTATTGATTTCGATTCATTAAATAATTAGCCAATTCAATCAAAGGTTGTTTTCTATTAGACACAACCGCTATGGCTTCTAAATGTTCGAAAGCTTCTTGTAAATATTTTGCTTTTAAATCTTCTGCCCATGCATCTACACCGCAAGCTTTGAAAATAGCTAGCACTTTTTCCACTTTGTCTTCGTCATTGTTTTTCAACAAAGTCTCTAATTGTTTTTTCTGTTCTGCGTTGGCAACCGCTAAAGCATGTAATAATAAAAAAGTCTTTTTGTTTTGTTTGATATCTCCTCCTGCTTCTTTTCCAAATACTGCCGCATCTCCAAATGCATCTAAATAATCATCTTGAATTTGAAAAGCAATACCAATTTTCTTCCCGAACTCATACAATTGTCTGCAATTGTTTTCACTAGCTCCACCTATGATGGCTCCAGCCTCTAAACTAGCAGCTAATAAAACAGAAGTTTTCAAAGTAATCATTTCAATATATTGTTCCATGCTTACTTCTTCCATCTTCGCATAGTCCATATCTAATTGCTGCCCCTCGCAAACCTCTCTTGCTGTTCGATTAAATAATTGTAAAATTCTAGGCAAATAAGAAGGCTGAATTTGTTGTAAAAATTCATACGCTCTAATGATCATCACATCACCTACCAGCAATGCAGTATTATAATCATATTTAGTATGTACCGTTTGCTTCCCTCTTCTCAAACTAGCTTCATCCATCATATCGTCATGAACCAGAGTGAAATTGTGGAACAATTCAATGGCTCTAGCTACATGATAAGCATCTTCATGAATTTCGTTAAACAACTCATTCCCTAATAAACATAAAACAGGACGGATTCTTTTGCCACCTATTTGTAAGAAATATTCGCCAGGCTCATACAAGGTTGCTGGGCTAGCAGGAAAGTGTTGGGTGTCAAAACCCTTATTAAAACGCTCCGATAATGTTTGAAAGCTTAACATAGTACAAACCT
>CAZXWT010000225.1:0-2351 GCA_964644475.1 uncultured Sediminibacterium sp.
CATGAAAATGATGTATTGCAAGCAGGCACTGCTTTTTATTTAGTTAAAAGTTTATTGGAGTTAAATAAACAAGCTAGTAAGCCTATAGTGGAGGTAGTGGTTATGTCTCGTAATAGCCCTGAAACAGGTGTTAGGGTTATGAATAGTATTAAGGCACATGGTTTAGATATAAATAGATTAGCCTTCACTGGTGGTGAATCTTTGTATGGATATATAACTGGTTATGATGTCGATTTGTTTTTGTCCAAAGATCCTGAAGATGTTCAAAAAGTAATTGATAGTGGATCTAGTGCCGCTGCATTAATTTATGCTCCACCTAGTGAGTTTAATTCAGAGACCAGTAAGGTAAAAATAGCTTTTGATGCAGATGCGGTTTTGTTCTCTGAGGATTCTGAATTTAGATATAAGACGGAAGGTTTAGATGCATTCCAAAAACATGAAAGTGAGAATGAAAAAAAGGCATTAAAAGAAGGTCCTTTTGCTAAACTATTAATCAAACTTTCTAAAATTCAGGAGCATTTGCCAACTGGAGTGGAACTATCTCCATTAAGATTGGCTATTATTACTGCAAGAAGTGCTCCAAGCCATTTGAGGGTAATTAATACCCTAAGAGAATGGGGTGTTTATATAGATGAAGTGCATTTTTTAGGTGGATTATCAAAAGATAAAATATTGGCCACATTTGGGGCACATATTTTCTTTGATGATCAAGATGCGCATTTAGGACCAGCTTCTAAAGTTGTTCCCAGTGGCAAAGTGCCATATGCGACCGGAAGTAAGATGGATGAATTAAATAAAAATATTAAAAATCGAAAACCATGAGTTATTTAGACAAACTAACAGTTAATGAAATAGAAAATGGCAGTTTTCCATTAAACGATATTTTAAAGAATAGCTTGTTCTATCCAGCTTGCGATAATGATGGGGGTGTTGTGAAAGATTGCAATAAAAATAATCAGGCCTTAGGTATAGACACTTTTATTTATTGTGATTATGCATTTGGAGAAGATAATTTTAATAAAGCAATAGATACATTTAGAGGTTATCAAGTTTTAGCAGTTAGAAGTTTAAAGCCTACTGATCTTACTCCGAACGGATGGAACCCTATTTTGCCTCCAAATTTGAATAAATTAGATTATGCTAGATATAGAAATGCCTATGAAAAGCCATTTGCAAAATGGGTAGTTTATGAAAGAACAGAAGAAATGGGGCCAGATTTCGGACCTGAACGTTTTAGTTTAATTTACATTGGAGGAGAAGGCATTGCAACTTATCAAGCAATCTATTGGTCAAATAATGCATACCCAAAAGCATTAGCAATTATTCAACCAGGTCATGCTTTTGGTTTAAACTGGACCAATTTTACTGAGCCCAATGGCCATTTGAACTGGATTGTTTCAAATAATCCTAATAAACAAATGCCAAAACAAATTTATTTTGGAGGTATTGGAAGTGATGATCGTTATGACGACTTAAATTGGCAAAGTTATGAGAAAGTAAGAGGAATCAAACGATATTATAATGAATCTAGGAGAGGAAGTGGTTATGTTAGTGTTTATGAACGTAAAGAAAGTTAAACCACTGGATAGGCGATTTCTCCCCAGTCATGTTTGCCATTTTCTAGCATAATTTCAATGATGATTGGGACGAGTAATTGCATGATATTACATGCATCTTTTAACTGAGCGCGATTTAATTTGGAATTAAAGGTAGATCCCCCATGAACTATAGAATTTCGAAGGGTATAGAGTCTTTCCAAAACAATCTCTAATAAGCCTTCAATATTTTCCTTGGATAAGCAATTAAGGGCAGTGGTGATGGATTTATTAAAAGCAGGTAGATAATCTTCGGATTCGCCTCGGTTATATTCCCAAAACTTCTCAAAAACGAACTTATTCTCTATTAATACCCTAACTGGGCCACTATATTTTTCCCAAAACAAATTATACAATCTAGTACGATCAAATTGCACCAAACTGGAGGTAAAATCCCTCAATTTTGCCTTTTCGGGCTTAGAACTTATTCCATTTAAATCCACCGCATAACAGGCATTAAAAGCAATCCATAATGATATGAACTTTAAATCCAAATTATCCTCTTGTTTTTCAGCACTTTTCTGCCAAGAGATGGCCCTGTGAAGACGAATTGTAAGGGTTTCAGGGAGGTTGGAGGATTTGAGTTTTCGGGCTAGTTGGATGTAATTCATCAGGACTAATTTGTGTATATAAAGTTAATTAAAATAGGTATTAAACATTTAGATAGAGGTTTAAAATGAGTAAATTTGTTAATATATAAAATAATCAAAGAATAAGATGTTAACTCCATTTCAAGCCAAATATATTTCTTACGAG
>CAZXWT010000226.1:0-2342 GCA_964644475.1 uncultured Sediminibacterium sp.
AAGATGTGAATGATTATTTTCCAGGTAAAAATATTTTAAATAGAGGTTTTGGAGGGTCTACCTTACTGGATCTGATACAGTTTTCAAATGAGACCATTATTAAGTACAAGCCCAAGCAAATATTTATTTATTGTGGTGAAAATGATATCGCTTCAAGCGATACTGTACAACCAAAGCATGTATTGGATAGATTCAAGACTTTATATTCTATAATTAGAACTCAATTGCCATCAAATACACCTATTGTTTATTTGTCTTTAAAGCCTAGTATATTAAGATGGTCTATGCATGAAAGGATGGATGCTTCAAATAATTTAATTAGATCATTTATTAGCACTCAAAAAAACATCCAATTTTTAGATGTATATCACTCAATGTTAGGGGATGATGGAACTCCATTAAAAAATATTTATATCGCAGACAACCTACATATGAATGCAAATGGATATAAAATTTGGCAAAAATTAATGGCACCATTGTTATTGCAAGGTGAAAAGCCAGTTATAAATACTCTTTCAGGTAAAGTTGCGGGATATAAAGAAGGAAAAATCAATGTATTCAAAGGTATTCCTTTTGCAGCACCACCTGTAGGTGATTTAAGATGGAAGGCTCCACAAAAAGTACAAGCCTGGAGTGGGGTTAAAGATTGTATTCAATTTGCAGCAAGTCCTGTACAAGGAGAACCAATTCCTTTCATGTGTTGGTCTGAAGAGTTTTTAATTCCCAAAAAACCAATTGATGAAGATTGCTTGTATTTAAATGTTTGGTCAAAAGCAACGCCAGTAAAAAAACCTGTATTGGTTTATATTTATGGAGGAGGGTTCAGGTCTGGTGGTGCGGGTTGTGCAATTTATGATGGGAAAGAGATTGCTGAAAAAGATGTTGTATTTGTAAGTATCAATTATAGAGTAGGTGTTTTTGGATTCTTAGCACATCCTGAATTAACAAAAGAATCTGGCTATGGAGCTTCTGGGAATTATGCCTTACTAGATATGATTGCTGCTTTAAAATGGGTAAAAGAAAATATTGCAGCATTTGGTGGAGATCCTAATCAGGTAACCATTGCTGGACAATCTGCAGGTGCATTCGCAGTGAATCATTTATGCGCAACTCCATTAGCGAAGGGTCTGTTTAAAGGAGCAATTGCACAAAGTGGAGGAAGTGTTTTGAGTAGTTCATTAAGACCAACAACTAATTTAATACAAGCAGAAGCAATGGGCATTGAATTTGCCAAAAATTTACATGCTCATTCTATAGAAGATTTAAGAAAATTATCTTCTACAGAAATTCTACAATCAAATCAAGGCTTAAGTTATCCTATTGAAGATGGTTATGTTTTGCCAAGCTCTATTGCTGATATTTATGCTAATGGAAAACAAAATGACGTAGCATTAATTTTAGGATGGAATTTAGATGACAAAGTAAGTGGGCCGCCTGTTAAAGCAGATTTGTTCAAACAACAAATTCAAAAACAATATGGTATTAATGCAGATAAAATATTTCAATATTATCCTGCATCCAACGATTCTATTGCTGCCATTTCTCAGGACAATTTAAGTAGAGATGCATTTTTCGGAGTACAAGGATTTGCTTGGGCAAATGCGCAAACACAAAAAGGTAAATCGAAAGTCTTCTTGTATAATTTTAATAGAAAACTTCCTGCTTATACATCTGCTACCAATTTTGGAGCTTTCCATACAGGTGAAGTACCATATGTATTCAACAACTTAAAAACTGTACATAGGCCTTGGGAGGATGTTGATATCCAATTAGCAGATCAAATGTCTACTTATTGGGTCAATTTTGCTAAAACAGGCAATCCAAATGGAAATGATTTGCCTCAATGGCCTTCTTATACTCCACAAAATGACAAGGTGCTAATTTTAGCCGAGAAAATTCGAGCCGAACATTTACCTTTTAAAAATGGGTTAGAAGTTTTATCGAAACTTTATTAAGAAATTCTTCAAAAAAATGCTTCTGTATAATGAATAGTGCTATTTTTGAGAAATGATTAAAAATCATAATATGAAAAAAGGTCTTTTTGTATTCATCATGTCAGCGGTTGTATTGATAGCTTGTAGTAAGGGAGATTCGCCAGCACCCACACCCAATCCGCCAACACCTACACCAGAAGCAACAATAGTGTTTACTATTGACCCAGACCCAGGAACAGGTATTTTTGCTTCATTGGGTGCTTCTCAATCAATGACTGTAAATATCAGTTCAACTATACCTTCAGCTGGAGTAACAGTGGATGTTAAAACAACCAAAGATAGTGATGGTAGTACAGTGTCTTCAAGTAGCGTAGCAAGTACTACTGCTAAGAATACCATATCCATTGA
>CAZXWT010000227.1:0-2331 GCA_964644475.1 uncultured Sediminibacterium sp.
AACTGAATCATGCGCTTTATTTCTTTGAAGCATTGCGCTTAGCGATTTCGTCACGTATATCAATGGCTTTAATGTAATCTTCTTGTTCTAAAACCTCATTCAATAATTCGTTTAACTCACTTAAAGTTAAACTAGACAGGTCAGATCCTTTATTGATTGGCGTATTTTCAATAGGGGTAGGGGTTTCGGTCTGCACATGCTCACTAGCTACACCTGCTTGGTCTAAAATATTTTCATATACATAAATAGGACAACCAAATCTAACTGCTAAAGCGAGTGCATCACTAGTTCTGCTGTCAATTTCAATAGTATCATTTGCAGTAAAGCAGACTAATTTAGAATAGAATATGCCTTCTTGTAAATCGCAGATATACACTTCTTGTAATGCAATGTCAAAAGATGTCATAAAGTTCTTCATCAAATCATGAGTGAGTGGGCGAGAAGGATGCATGTTTTCCAATGCAACTGCAATAGCTTGTGCTTCAAAGCCACCAATGACAATGGGAAGTCTTCTTGCACCACCTACTTCACCCAATATCACAGCATAAGAGTTGGATTGGGTAATGCTATGGGATAAAGCAACTATTTCTAATTCTATTTTTTGCATAAAAAATTAAACACTACTCAAAGTTAATGATTTTTCTATGCTCCGGCCTTTGATTTTAAAATGGCAGCAGTTAATGCAGGAACTACTTCAAAAGCATCTCCTACAACACCATAATCTGAGGCTTTAAAGAAAGGTGCTTCTGGATCTTTATTGATTACCACTATGGTCTTACTTCTATTTACCCCAGCTAAATGCTGAATGGCACCAGAAATACCTATTGCAATATATAAGTTTGGAGCAATTTGAATACCTGTTTGCCCAACATGTTCATGATGTGGTCTCCAATCTGCATCAGATACTGGACGACTACATGCTGTAGATGCACCCAATGCCTTAGCTAGATCTAATAAAATACCCCAATTTTCTGGTCCTTTTAAACCTCTACCACCACTTACTACTAAGCTAGCTTCAGTTAATGGAATTTCTCCCTGTACTTTATCTACTGAAGTTATTTTGATACTTGATGCAGGTACAGTAATATTTAAAGCGTTCACTGAGGCTGTGCCTTCTGTTGTTTGAATGCCAAAACTATTTTGATTAATTGAAATCACTTTTATAGCAGTGTCAATTTTGATAGAGGCAAATGCTTTACCAGAGAAAACGGTTTTAGTAACTACAAAGCCTCCATCAGTTTTTGGTAATGCACTAGCGCCGGTTACAATACCTGCACCTAATTTTACCGCAACAGCAGGTGCAATTGCTTTTCCATTGGTATTATGTGCAAAAACAATCACTTCTGCTCCAATAGATTTTGCTACTTCTGCAGCCACTGTAGCATTTACTCTTGCATCAAAATGATTTAATTGGTCATTCGACACTTGATGTACTTTAGTTGCTCCGTATTTCCCTAATTGAGATAAGTCGTCTTTAACGGTGCCCAAAATAAAAGCTTCTGCAGTAGTGCCCATTTGCTTTGCTAAAGCTGCTCCATATGAGATTGCTTCTAAAGATGCTTTTTTAATTTCTTGATCTGCTTGATCTATATATATTAATACCATGATAATTGAATTGTAATAATTAAATAACTTTTGCTTCTTCTTTTAATAATCTAACTAATTCATCCATTTGTGAAGGATCAATTAATTTAACTCCAGATTTTGCTGGAGGTAATTCAAATTGTTGAATAGAAGTGCTTGCATTTTGAACAGATGCTTCCACCACTTTAAGTGGTTTTGATCTTGCTGCCATAATACCACGCATATTGGGTATTCTTTGCTCAGCCATTCCCTTTTGACAACTTATAATTACAGGGAAATTGGTTTCTGCAGTTTCTTCGCCACCATCAATTTCTCTTGTTACAATAGCTTTTGTTCCATCTATTGCTAATTTAGTGGCAGCAGCAATATAGTTTTGGTCTAATAAAGCACACAACATAGAGCCAATGCTTGAACTATTATAATCAATCGTTTCTTTTCCTGTTAAGATTAAATCATAGGCTCCTTCTTTTGCAATAGCTGCAATTTCTTGAGCTACAACAAAAGAATCATTACTTGTATTGTTTATTCTGATAGCTTCATCACCACCTAATGCTAATGCTTTTCTAATAATAGGTTCTGCATCAGCTGCACCAACAGTCACTAGGTGAATGGTTACAGCAGGATCTTTTTCTTTTAATTCAATTGCCCTAACCAAAGAATACCATTCATCGTAAGGGTTGATAATCCATTGCACTCCATTTTCATCAAACTTTGTATTACCTTCGGTAAAAGCAATTTTGGCTGTAG
>CAZXWT010000228.1:0-2329 GCA_964644475.1 uncultured Sediminibacterium sp.
CTGATCTCCATCTACAATAAGCATTGGCTTGCTCCCAAGTAACACCTACAACAGGGTAGTCGTTGAAAGCAGGGTATCTAAAATATCCCTCAATCATCGGTTCGTTATATGCCAAATCAGATTTCCAAACCAAAGTATCTGGAAGCGCTGCTTTGTAAATTGAATCTTTTTTTAATGGTTTATAAACCTCTCTTAACCAATTGGTATAGTCTCTATATTTTTTATTGCTTACTTCGTACTGATCAATTCTAAAAGCACTAACAGTAACTCTTCTAATAGTGTTATTCCATTCACCCATTACACTTTCTTCGTCCAATCCCATTGCGAAAGTGCCTCCTTTTATTAGTACAGTACCTTCATAAGGATCTTTTTGAGCAGGAGCAATTCTTTGTTGATTGAAATTAGAACTGGATTCCATTGAAACAATGGCAGGTCCAATGATTAAAAAGGCGAAAAACAGTAAAATACTATTTATAAAATTCATAGTAGTAGATTATTCAGATAGGTTTAAAATACCCTGCGAAGATAGCAATTCTTATGTTAGTAAAACCCTAATTTTAGGGCATGAGATGGCTCCCATTGTACTTTTTATTCCTCACCCTTTCAAATGCCCAGCCGGTGGCTGCCCAAACAGCTGATTTGAGTAAGGGAAAATGGGTAAAATTGGCTACCACCAAGCAGGCTATCTATCAGGTTTCTGGTGCTCAATTGAAGCAAATGGGCTTCAGTTTGCCTATCAATTCAAGTAAGTTGCAATTGTATGGATTCGACTTAACAAAATTGACAGAAAAAGTACCTGCAAATGTTCCTGTAGGGAATCAAGAATTAGCCATTGAAATTAGAGATGGGGGAGATGGAAACTTTGATGAGAAAGATATTTTTTTATTTTATGCACCAGGAAATCTGCGTTGGGAAAAAGACCTGATAAGCCAACATTGGAATGCCAAAAAATTACATTACTCAGATACAGCCTATTATTTTTTTACAATAGGTGAAAATGGAAAAAGAATCAATCGAATAAATAATTCAACTATTGCTTCTCAGAAAGTAAACACTTACACTGCTCACTTTATCTGGGAACAAGATTCTGTGAACTTATTAAATAGTGGAAAATTATGGTTGGGTGCGCCAATGGGTCAAGGAGTTGGAAAAACTGCTACTGTTAATTATTCTTTCAATAGCAATAAATTGCAAAACAATGCGCCAGTACTTTTTGATGCTCAATTTGTTTCAACTAATTATAATCAAAATGCACAATTTGATATCAAATGGAATAATACAAAAATCAAAACCATTAGTGTTCAACCGGTTTCTGGTTTAGTATATGATGCAGTTGCAAATAGCATTGTAGATAGTTTTTCTTATTGGCCAGTTCAAAATAATAATACTTCTAATAATTTAACTATTCAGTACAACGCGCCACAAGGAAGTACTGGATATATAGATTACGTTGCTATGCATTTGCCTATGCAATTGTCATATGGGGATAATCCTTATTTTGTATTTGATGGTCAAGAAGATGCACAAAATTACGAATATCAAATTGCTAATGCAGATACTACGAGTTTTGTTTGGGATATTAGCAATCCCTTGCAGCCATTGGCTTTGAGTACAAGTAATTTGAATAATAATACACAATTCACCAAAAAGGGGAGTGTAGGTCAACAATTTATTGCTTTAAAACAAAACGCATTTGAATCCATTGTCAATTTCGACACTTTGGCCAATCAAAATATCACTAATAGTAGTTTGGTGGAATATTTAATTATTGCACCTGCAGGATTTCAAAAAGCTGCCATTCAATTGAAAAATTTTCATGAACAAACGAGTGGCATCAAAGTAAACATTATAGATCCGGTTAAAATATATAATGAATTTTCTGGGGGCCTAGTGAATCCAATAGCCATTAGGAATTACTTGAAACTATTGCAAAATAATGCAGTAAAAAGTGGAAATGGATTTATACAGTATCTGTGTTTTTTTGGCAGCGCAGATTTCAATCTAAAAAAATTAAATTCATTGTACCAGGTGCCTACTTATGAAAGCAACAGTTCTTTGGATATTTTAAACACCTATGCCTCGGACGATTTTTATGCAGTTTTGAAAGAGGGTGCAGATATGAATAAGCCATCTACAATAGATTCATTAGATATTGCTATTGGAAGAATCCCAGCCAAAACTGTAGCCGAAGCCGATACAATGGTGAATAAAATTATACAATATAGCTTGGCTAATAAAAAAGGTGCATGGCAAAATCAAATTACTTGGATTGCTGATGATGGTGATTATAATTTGCATTTGCAAGATGCAGAGTCTATTATTGGTGGTG
>CAZXWT010000229.1:0-2317 GCA_964644475.1 uncultured Sediminibacterium sp.
ACATTTATTCTATTAGTAAAACCTTGCTTCAAATTGGCATTACCAATATTAACATTCAATGGGTCTGTATTATCTATAATAGGTTGTATTTGCTGAAGTGTTGGATTGATGGTTCTGCCAGAATAATCAATTTTCAATCTTCTTTGTTGTTTAGGATTAAACCCAATAGAAAAGGCAGGGATGAAATTATTAAATTGAATATTGCGCTTTGTATTGTTCTCGATATTATCCAATTGATATTGAGCAGTTCCAAATCCAGACCCAATAATAAAATTATATTTCTTTTCTACATATCTGAAATTTAAAGATCCTGTATGACTTTGGTTATTAAATACAAAATGATTACTTAAAGAATCCACTAAGCCGCCATTGGCACTATAATTAGATAGCTTTTGTCTATCATAGGTTTCTCTTAGTGCATCATTCTTGGCAATGGCTACTCCATATTTAAATAACATAAAAGCCTTCCCTTTTTTATCAAGTGGTTCGGTATAAACAACATTGGTATTAATGGAAGAAGTATTTTGTTGACTATTTTTTAATTGATCTACTTTTTCAGTTCTAATAGCATTACCTAAATAATCATAAAAAATATTATCTGACAATAAAGATCCATCTTGTTTCTTATCGTTAAAATTCAAATCAGACAAGACCGAAATGGTTCTTCCTTTTTTTGCAAATTTCTTTCTATAACTCAGGTTTGCAGCAATTGTCTTATCATCTTCATTTAAACCAGTGGTTCTAAAAGACTGGTTGATTTTTCTGCCTGTTTCGTTGGTTGTTTGGCCAGCATAATCTGCACTTGCGTCTTTTAAAACATCTGCCACTTTAAATACAACCTTGAATAAGCCTGTACTATCAGTACCCCACTCGTTAGTAGTATTGTATTTATATTTTTTCTTGTCAATTCTTTGTTCGCTGGTGTTATTATTGATAATGGAAGAATCTGCTAGGATGGTTTTTGAATATGCAGCTCCCTTCCCGTTAATTAATAAATTTTGGTATTGAATTGAATTGTTGGAAGAAAATTTATCCCATTTATTGGAGAATAAACCGCCAATACTTAATTGATTGGGTAATCCATTTTGCTCATCATAATCTCCACCTCCATTAAAGTACATACTTACTCCTCCGTCATCTCCAATCTCAGTAATCATATTACCACCATCACTATAATTTCTTGATTCATCCCAATTGAGTGCCTCAAATCTTGTATTATCAGAAGTCACAAAACCAGCTAATTTTTTCTTCCCTTTAAATGCATTGGCCATTAATTTGGCATTTCCAAACTGTCCGAAATTGCTTCCAATCTCCGCTTTTCCAAAATAACCATTCTTTTTGTCTTCCTTCAGTTGTAAGTTGATTGTCTTGTTTTTTTGTCCATCCTCTATTCCTGTAAAGGTTGCTTGATCAGATTTCTTATCAAACACTTGAACTTTATCTACTGCATCCGCTCTAAGGCTTTTAGTTACAACTGCCGGATCATCGCTAAAGAACTCTTCTCCATCTACCAATACCTTATTTACTTTTTCTCCCTGTGCTGTTATCTCCCCCTTTGAATTCACTTGTATACCCGGCATCTTTTTTAATAACTCTTGCACATCTGCATTGGGAGTCACTTTAAAACTATCAGCCCTAAATTCGGTTGTATCTCCTTTTATACGAATTGCCGAAACAGTATTCTTAACAATTACTTCTTTTAATAAATGCTCTTTGGTATTTAAAAATATTTTTTTAAGATCTAGGTCTTTGTTCAATTCCAAGTTTAAACGGTCTATATAGTCCGCATATTGAGGATAAGAAACCATCAACATATATTGTCCCTCTTTATTATGCTGAATCTGAAACTGGCCTTCCTTATTGGTTCTAACAGAACTTATTAAAACAGAATCTTTAGCTCTTAATAAGTTAACTGTAGCATTTATTAAGATTTTTCTATCTGTAGTGTCTAAAACTGACCCTTTGATAGTTGACTGAGCCTGAACCTTGATTTGCTGTGCAGCTAAGCATATAAAACCAAGCACCAATGTCTTTGCAAAAAACGATTTAAATAATTGCATTATAGTTTTTTAATATAGGGCGTGAAAATAGAGCTAATAGGGCTTTAAGGCAAGCTAAATATGTTAAAGTTTAGATTTTAACATTTAAATGGTAGAAATTAAAGTTCGTTTAGAATATTTGAAACTGAACTCCTAATTTTTTGAATATTGGACATCACAAATTGTGATGTCCATACATCCAATCTAGTCTAAGTATTTCCCCGTCTGAGAGGATTTGCATTTGGCTAAGCCGCTAGGTATGCCTTCGTAAACAACTT
>CAZXWT010000230.1:0-2306 GCA_964644475.1 uncultured Sediminibacterium sp.
CTATTATAAAAGCTGGTACCACTGCACCTTATAATACTCATTTTGCTGCATATGGATTGGGTTGGTTTTTAAGTGATGTGAAAGGATATAAACAAGTAACACATACTGGAGGCCTTGCTGGTATTGTAACACAGGTAGTGATGTTTCCAGAATTACAATTAGGAATTTTAGTATTCACAAATCAACAATCTGGAGCTGCTTTCAATGCAATAAGCAGAACAATCCAAGATAGCTATTTGGGTATTAGTGGATATAATTGGGTGAAGCTAATGAAAGAACGAGTTGACAAAGGAGAAGCAGAAGCTAAAAAAATAAATGATGAAATTACTGCAAGCACTAAAGCGCAAGCTGCACAATCAACAACAGTGTTCAATATTGATCAATATGCAGGAACTTATAGAGACAATTGGTTCGGAGATATTGTTATTAGCAATAAAAACGGAAAAGCCTGGTTTGAAAGCAAAAGGTCTCCTAAATTAAACGGAGAAATATTCCCTTATAAAGAAAATACATTAATAGTTAGATGGACCGACAGAAGTATGGATGCAGATGCATATTTAATGTTTACAACAGACATGGATGGTAAACCATCTGGATTAACTATGAAAGCCATTTCTCCATTAACCGATTTTAGTTTTGATTTTCACGATTTAGATTTAAAGAGAGTTAAATAGAGTACTTTTGAATAAATAAACAACAACGAAATGCAAGAACAAAATTTTAAAAATCATGCTCAAATGGTGCCTGGTTACCATTATGTAACATTTGCTGCTATTATCGCATTATTAGGCGGATCAATTAATTACTTATTAAGAGCAACTCCGGAAAATAAATACTTAGCTTCTTTATTAGTATTAACCACAATCATTTTTATACTAATTGCATGGTATGCCAGAGGTTTTGCTTTAAAAGCACAAGACAGGGCTATTAGAGCAGAAGAAAGTCTTCGTTATTATATCATGACAGGCAAAGCAATGCCCACAACATTAAGAATTGGTCAAATCATTGCTTTACGTTTTGCAAGTGATGCAGAATATCTAGCTTTAGTGGAAAGAGCTATCAAAGAAAATTTAAGTAGTAAAGAAATAAAAATGGCTATTCAAAATTGGAAAGCTGATTATCATAGAGTATAATAGCTTAAGAGTATTCTAAAATTCACATTAAAATTAAATAAAAAAAGCCCTGGAAGAAATTACGGGGCTTTTACATTTTAATAATGGCCTTCACAAATACCTTGTCTAGATTTTGTAACCTAATATAATACACACCACTTGATAAACTATCTCCATATAATATATAACTATTCATGCCAGCAAAGCTATAAGTTGCTTCTAATAAAATTTTAATTAAAGTGCCAGACCCATCTAGTAATTGCAATAGAGTATGTCCACCATTTGTTTTGAATTCAATTTTAGTTTGATTATTAAATGGATTAGGATAATTATAAATTAAAGCTTCTTTTGCAAAGATTGAATTTGGATTGTTAATTCCACATACACTTGCATTGATAATAGGAATCGTTGGGAATTGCTTATTCATAATTTGTAATTCAGCCGATTCACTTACACAGAACCAATTTTGCAAAATAGTACTATAGATAGTTCTAAAATCAAATTGATACGGAATATTATCACTCACTGTTGCATTCGCAGGCAAATCGGGATTGTTTCCAAAAACACCACCTCTTACATTTTTACCAAATAAAAATAATGGCGCTGCGGAACCATGATCAGTTCCTCCACTTGCATTGGATTTTATTCTTCTTCCAAATTCAGAGTAGGTCATACCAATGACTCTATCATCCACTTCTAAATTGGTAAGATCAGTCTGAAACGCAGCAACAGAATCAGAAAGGGTTTTAAGCAAATTTGCATGTGTTCCAGTAGAAGTATCTGTAGCAACTACTTGTCCTGCATGCGTATCGAAACCTCCATAATTCACTAAATACACTTTTGTTTGCAGTCCTCCTTTAATTAATCTTGCGACAATTTTTAATTGTGCTGCCAAACTGTTATTTGGATAAGTAGATTGTTGAGTTACATTATCTGAAGCCTGTTTGATTCTTGCAGCATATAAATTAGTTTGTTTGGCCATTTTTCTTAAAAAACTTAATTCATATCCGGCATTTGAATTAGGTAATGGCTGATCAGTGCCATCTATTAAATTATAAAAAGCACTTGGATCAGAAATACTCAATGCCATATTTACTGTAGGGCCTTGACATGTTAAAGTTGCTAATGACCCTATTTGTATTGCTAATGGATCTGGATTATTAGTATTGGGATAGCCATCGGGATAATTGGGGT
>CAZXWT010000231.1:0-2284 GCA_964644475.1 uncultured Sediminibacterium sp.
TTATCGCCAAGTAGAAAAGCAAGAATTGCCAAGGGGGCAGGTAAGAATATTAATGAGATCAATGCTTTTATCAAGCAGTTTGATCAAATGAAACAGATGATGAAAATGATGAATGGGCAGATGCCAGGAGGCTTAATGGGCGGCAAAATGCCAGGCATGAGAAGATAATTGAATTGTAACTTATTGATTTTCAGTGTAAAATTTACCAAATGAATTTTGGTATTCTTGTAATATTGGGTAGTTTCCCATACCTTTGCACCGATTAACCCTATTTGTTAACGCCTATAAATTTCTATTTAAAATGGCAGTAAAAATGAGACTACAGCGTCATGGTAGTAAGAAAAGACCATTCTACTTTATTGTAGTGGCTGACGGACGCGCACCAAGAGATGGTAAATTCATCCAAAAAATCGGTACTTACAATCCTTTAACTGTTCCTGCAACTATCCAATTGGATCGTCAGGTAGCATTAGAGTGGTTGAACAAAGGAGCACAACCTACCGATACAGTACACAGAATTTTATCATTCAAAGGAGTATTGTATTTAAAGCACTTATTACGTGGTGTTAAGTTAGGTTTATTTGATGAAGCAACTGCAATGGCTAAGTTCCAAACTTGGTATGCAGAGCACGAAGCAAATATTGCTAGCAAAACAGAAGCACATAAGAAAGCACAAGCTGCTAAGAAAGTGTATGTTCCTGTTGTTAAGAAAGTAGCTGAACCAGTTGCGGAAGCACCTGCTGAAGTGGTAGCTGAACCAGAAGCACCAGCTGCTGAAGCATCTGCTGAAGAAACTCCAGCTGCAGAATAATCTTACACAGATTAAAATAGCTTTAAAAGCCCTGGCTTCTTTTTGAAGCTGGGGTTTTTTATGGAATAGAATTAATTTAGCGTATGAAAGATTTGATACATATTGGTAAAATTGTTGCTCCGCATGGAATCACAGGACAAGTGATTATTGAGCATGCATTAGGTAAGACAATTTCTTTTAAAGGAGTGGATGCATTATTTGTTGAGCAAACCAAAGACAGTTTTATTCCTTATTTTATTCAATCTGCATCTGCAAAAACAGATACGCTGACACATGTACATTTTGAAGGCATGCAAAATAGAGAAGCTACTGCCATAGTAGTTTCTAAAAAAGTATGGGTACCACAAGAGACATTTCAAAAACTAGTGGAGAAAAATGCACCGCTAGCTTTATTGGGATATATGGTGCAAGAGGGTAACAAAAATTTAGGAGTAATTAAAGAAGTGATCGAACAGCCACATCAATTATTAGTGACCATTGACTATAATGGACAGGAAGCTTATATTCCCCTACATGAAGAAAGTTTAAAGGGAGTGAACCATGCAAAAAAGACTGTTACAGTTGAACTTCCAGAGGGTTTATTAGATTTATATTCCGAGTAATTTATTAAGATTAACAATCGTTCATAAAGAATTTATAAAATAATTTTATAAAAGTCTACTAAATTAGTAGGAAATATATATCTTTGTTTTCTGCTATCGAATAATAGCATGTTTTTAAAAATAGTAATTCATTAAATAAAATAGTATGAGTTTAAGATTAGGTGATATTGCACCAGACTTTAAAGCAAAAACAAGTATTGGAGATATTAGCTTTCACGAATATTTAGGAGACAGTTGGGGAATATTATTTTCACACCCTGCAGACTTTACGCCAGTTTGTACCACCGAATTAGGTAGAACTGCTGCATTGCAAGAAGAGTTCGCCAAAAGAAATGTAAAAGTATTGGCTTTAAGTGTGGATGGAGTAGAGAGTCATCAAAATTGGATAAAAGATATCAATGAAACACAGCATGTAACAGTGGGTTTCCCCATTATTGCAGATGAAGATAAATCAATTGCAAATGCTTATGACATGATACATCCTAATGCATCAGAAACATTTACTGTAAGATCTTTATTTATCATTGGCCCAGATAAAAAAATTAAATTGACTATTACTTATCCAGCTTCTACTGGTAGAAATTTTGTAGAAGTATTAAGAGTAATTGATTCTTTGCAGCTAACTGCAAATTATAGTGTAGCAACTCCAGCTAATTGGAAAGAAGGAGAAGATGTAATTGTTGTTCCTGCAGTTAAAACAGAAGATGCATTGGTGAAATTCCCTAAGGGGCTAAATATTGTAAAACCGTATTTGCGCTATACGCCGCAACCAAACAAATAACCTATCTACCTTATTGGCGGTGGACGATTCTGCCCAACAGTGTGTCACTGTAGATTCGAGTCATCGCCAGACTAATTCAAATCCCTTCCA
>CAZXWT010000232.1:0-2272 GCA_964644475.1 uncultured Sediminibacterium sp.
CTCCTAATCCTATAATGAGTACATTTTTTCCCATTAACTTTGTAACGGATTCATCACCTAACATTAATTGTGTTCTACTCATCCAATAAGGTATCATATTGTTTATTTAGAATGCAAAAATCATTAAAGCTATGTCGATAACAAAAATTATTTTTTCTTTCTTACTATTGATTTCAATAGACGGTATTACTCAATCCAAAATAGAAATTATTACTGAACAAAAAGGCATTAGTTTAAGAGGATTGTCCATTCCCAACAATAATGTAATTTGGGCAAGTGGGTCTAAAGGAACTATTGCCAAATCAAATGACGGAGGAAATCATTTTGAATGGATGCAAGTGAAGGGTTATGAACAAAGAGACTTTAGGGCTATACATGCTTTTGACGATAAAGAAGCCATTATTGTAGCAGTTTCTGCACCAGGAATAATTTTAAAGACAAAGGACGGTGGAATGAATTGGTATAAAGTGTATGAAAATTCTGACACATCTATTTTTTTAGATGCCATTCAATTTAAAGATGATCAAAAGGGAATGGTTATTGGAGACCCAATACATCATCATATTGTACTATTGGAGACAAAAGATCGTGGAGAATCTTGGCAACAAATTCAGAATAAATTTTTCAAATCGCATGTAAAAAAAGGGGAATCGTTTTTTGCTTCTAGTAGTACTAATCTCTGTTTTGATTTTCAACATGTCTATTTTGTTTCGGGTGGTATACATAGTAGATTCTGGGAAAATGGACATGCAAAGGATATTCCTATCATTATGGGATCTTCAAGTACTGGCGCAAATAGTATAGCTATTTCGCCCAACCAAAATACGATTGTGATAGTTGGGGGAGATTTTACAAATGATCAGCTCTCAGAAAAGAATTTCGTTAGACTAGATAGATATAGAAAGCCTCATACAGAACATAAAAGAGTGTTTAAATATCAATGGTTAATAAATACAAATGTACAATCTCCCAGTGGATACAAATCTTGCGTTCAGTTTATAAATAATAAAAATTTGGTGGTATGTGGAACAAGTGGAGTTGATTTTTCTGATAATCTTGGAGAAAAATGGGATAGGATTTCTGATCAGAGTTTCCATGTTTTAAAAGTACAACCTGGAACCCAAAATGTATTTTTTGCAGGATCAGGTGGAAGAATTGGTCGTTTTAATTTTGAAAGACCTTAACAAATTTTATTATTTCCGAAAAAAGACAATTTTTGATTTTTTTCTATTCAAATCTTCATTAACTTAGACTAGAGATGAAAAAGTATCAAGCAATTATATCTTTTGAAATGGACGAGGAATTTATGTCTTTTGTGCCTCCACATAGGACATATATTAACTATCTATTGAATAAAGGCATTATTGACAGTTATGCTGTAAGTATGGAGACTCAGCAGTCCTGGGTAACCTTAAATGCCCTTACCAAAAATGAAGCTGCCGAAATCCTTGATAAATCGCCATTATCAAAATACTGGAACTATGAAATAGTTGAACTATTTGTATACGATAGCCAATCTACTAGACTTCCAGCTGTTCAATTAAATTAATTTATCTTTTTTTTGGATTATTAAAATCCTAGCCTTATTTTTGCACTCCTCAAAAGGGAAATGGGAGCATAGCTCAGTTGGTTTAGAGCACCTCGTTTACACCGAGGGGGTCCGCGGTTCGAACCCGTGTGCTCCCACCCATTAAAAAGTCCTCAACATCAGTTGGGGACTTTTTTTATTCATTTTAGTCTAAGTTTGCCAAATGCAAGTATTTAAAAACCAAAGTAAAATAATCATCACCTGTAATAAATGGCTTTCAAATGCATTGAAACAAGAAGTGGTGTCTTTGGGTTTTTCTATAGATAGAGTTTTTCAAACTGGTGTGGAATTGACTGGTAATGTAAATGATTGTATTAAGTTGAATATGAACTTAAGAACTGCCAGCCAAGTGATGTATTCTTTAAAAACATTTATTTGTAACGATCCTGATGAATTATATAATCAGTCTTTAAGTATACATTGGGAAAAGATGATTCAGCCGGAAGGTTATTTTTCTGTGATCAGTAATGTTTTTACACCTACAATACAAACCAATCTTTTTGCCAATTTAAGAGTGAAAGATGCGATTGTAGATAGAATCAGAAAAGCAACTAATAAAAGGCCAAGTACTGGATCGGAATTAACTGGAGCTGTAGTATATCTATTTTGGAAAAATGATGAGGCGGAATTATTCTTAGATACATCTGGCCCATCATTAGCAAGACATGGTTATAGAAAATTACC
>CAZXWT010000233.1:0-2245 GCA_964644475.1 uncultured Sediminibacterium sp.
CATAGATAATTTTATGGGGTAAAATTAGGATAAACTTTGTCTTTTGCTAGTATTTTACTAACTTTGCCAACCCTTAAAGTACCGGTCATGGGCCATAACAGAACATTTGAAATACCATTTGTAGGTTTGAAGCCCGGCGAACATGAGTTCGAGTACCTTATTGAGGATAAGTTCTTTATAGACTATGGCCCTCAGGAATTTGACAATTGCCATACCAAGGTGAAGCTTAGGCTGGAAAAAAACCAAGGTTTTATGCAATTGCGTTTTGATGTGGATGGGAAAGTGGACACCATTTGTGATCGTTGCGGTAATCCCCTAACGGTTCAATTATGGGACGAGTTTAACTTAATCGTTAAATTAGTAGAAGACCCCGATACCATGAACAGTCAAGAAGAAGATCCAGATATCTTCTATATTGACAGAAACGAAAGTCATCTTTCAGTGGGTAGTTGGATTTATGAATTTGTAACATTGAGCTTCCCGTTACAACATATTTGTCCAGAAAATGAAAAAGGCGAATCTACATGCAATGAAAAAGCATTAGAAGCGTTAAATAAATTGAAAGCCGCTCCTATTGAAATCAAAAATGATCATATTTGGAAAGGCCTGGAACAATTTAAAGGTCTAGACGAGAACGAAAAAGAAGAAACAAAGAAACAGAACAAGAAAAAATAAATAATAACTTTTTAAAAAATAAGAGATGCCTAATCCTAAACGCAGACACTCGCAACAACGTAGCGCGAAAAGAAGAACACACTATGTTGCTCAAGAAGTAACATTAAGCAAAGATGGTACAACTGGTGAAATCCATGTACGTCATAGAGCGCATGTTCAAGAAGGAAAATTATACTACAAAGGTAAATTAGTAGCTGAAAAAGCTCCTTTAAAAGCATAGTTAAACCAATAGAATGAATATTGGAATAGATATGATGGGTGGTGATTTTGCACCATTGGAAGCTGTAAAAGGCGTACAACAATACTTATCTACTTCTCAAAATCATTTATTCTGCATAGGTGATGAAACCCAGTTGAATGAACTATTTCAACAGCATGGGATTTCTTCACCTTTTTTGCATTTGGTACATGCTTCAGAAGTGATTGGATACCACGAACATCCTACCAAAGCATTAAAAGAAAAACCTAACTCTTCTATTGCCATTGGTTTTGGTTTATTGGCTGCAGGAAAAATCGATGCATTTTTAAGTGCTGGTAATACTGGAGCAATGTTAGTAGGTGCAATGTTTAGTATCAAACCAATTAAAGGTGTATTAAGACCAACCATTGCTACCCTTCTTCCTAAATTAAGTGGTAAAACTGGTTTATTAGTAGATGTAGGTTTGAATGCAGATTGCAAGCCTGAACAATTAAATCAGTTTGGTATTTTAGGTAATTTATATGCCAAGCATATTTTAAATATCGATCAACCAACAGTGGGATTATTAAATGTTGGTGAAGAAGAAGGTAAAGGGAATTTATTGGCGCAAGCAACCTATCCTTTATTGAAAGAAAATACTGCTATCAACTTCATTGGTAATGTGGAAGGAAGAGATGCTTTTAATGATAAAGCAGATGTGATTGTTTGTGATGGATTCACTGGAAATATTATTTTGAAAGTTGCAGAAGCCATGTACGAAGCTGCTGCACATCAGGGCTTAGCAAAAGATGCTTTCTTTGGAAGATTCCATTTTGAAAATTATGGTGGCACTCCAGTTTTAGGAGTAAATAAACCTGTAATTATTGGTCATGGTATTAGTAATGCAAAGGCATTTTGCAATATGATTGCTTTAGCTGAAAAAATGATTGACACCAAATTCTGCGAAATCATTACGACGAACTTCGAGAATCTATAAATCATCCTTTTTTATTGTAATTTTTGTGTGTATCCCCTATTATTTTGGGGATTTTTCTTGCCCATAGGCTAACATATGTTTGGGGCAGAAATACTATATTTGTTACTCAATTTATAAACTATGAGCAAGTACAGATCTGGTGTTTTATTTGGTAAAGAATTAGAGGCATTATACAACGATGCTAAAGCAAATAATTTTGCTATTCCAGCAGTGAATACTACTGGTACAGATACAATTAATGCAGCTATTGAAACAGCAGCAAAAGTGAAGTCTCCGATTATTATTCAATTCTCTAACGGCGGTGCACAATTCATTGCTGGTAAGGGAATGCCTAACGATAATTTACAAGCGAATATTCAAGGTGCTATTGCAGGTGCTTTACATGTTCATCAAGT
>CAZXWT010000234.1:0-2240 GCA_964644475.1 uncultured Sediminibacterium sp.
AATTATTACAAGTGCTTTCTACAAGAATGAAAGTGGCTCAAAAAATTGGTGAATATAAAAAGAACAATGATATCACTATTTTGCAAACAGGACGTTGGAATGAAATCTTAGATCGTGCTGTATCAAAAGGTAATAAATTAGGTTTAAGTGATGATTTTGTTACAAAATATATGGATGCTGTTCATATGGAAAGTATCAATCAACAGAATAAAGTAATGAATAGCTAGTATGAAAAACTGGAAAGTTAAATTTTCTAATAGTTCTGTATCATTTGTGTTAGATGGTAGTTTTTCTGCTATAAATAAAATAGTTGAAAAGTCGCAAGCCATTTATATTACAGATGAGAATGTGTATGCTTTGCACCAAAAGAAATTCAAGGGTAAAAAAACCATTGTTATTCCTGCTGGCGAAGAGCATAAGCAACAAGCTACTGTCGATTTCATTATTGAAGCATTGTTGAATTTTGGAGCTACTAGACAAGCTATCTTAATTGGAGTAGGTGGTGGAGTAGTTACAGATATGGTGGGTTATGTTGCAGGTATTTACATGAGAGGTGTTGCTGTAGGTTTTGTTCCTACTACAATCCTCGCCATGGTAGACGCTTCAATTGGTGGAAAGAATGGAATAGATGTTGGCTTGTATAAAAATATGGTAGGCTTAATTAGACAACCGCAATTTTTATTATACGATCTAGATTTTTTGAAATCCTTACCTCAACATCAATGGGAAAATGGCTTTGCGGAAATCATCAAGCATGCTGCTATTAAAGATGCCAAGATGATGAAAGAATTGGCGACAAACAATTTGGCTTACTATCAAAAAAATAAAAAAGCATTAGCTTCTTTGATTGAGCGAAATGTTCAAATTAAAGTGAAAGTGGTTCAAAAAGATGAATTTGAAAAAGGAGATCGCAAATTGTTGAATTTTGGGCACACACTAGGGCATGCAATAGAAAACCAACATGTATTACTTCATGGACATGCAATAAGTATTGGCATGGTATATGCTGCAAAAATATCACAAGTGCTAACTGGCTTTTCAGAAACCAATATAATCGTGGAAACACTTAAAAAATATGGTTTACCGACTGCTTTGCATTTTGATATTCAAGAGGCGATGGACTTAATGCAAAAAGATAAAAAGAAAGCAACTGCAGGAATGCAATATGTTGTTTTACAAAAAATAGGGAAAGCGGTTTATGAAACCATCCCCATGAAATCATTAGAGAAATTGATAAAGTTATATTCATAAATGCGAGCAATAGTATATCCTGCGAGTCTGAGTGGTTCACAAGTAGCACCTGCTAGTAAAAGTAGTATGCAAAGAGCTTGTGCAGCTGCTTTATTGCATCATGGAAAAACTCAAATTTTTAATCCCGGTCATTCAAACGATGACCTGGCCGCTATTGATGTTATTCAAAAATTAGGGGCTAAAGTACAATCTCACACAGATCATTTAGAAGTGAATTCAAATGGTGTTCAGCCAATTGGTCCTGAAATGAATTGTGGAGAAAGTGGTTTAGGAATAAGAATGTTTACGCCTATTGCAGCATTAAGTAATCAGCCAATCACTATTCAAGGGAAGGGAAGTTTGGTAAAAAGACCAATGCATTTTTTTGATGAAATATTTCCTAGTCTGGGTGTTCAAATTCAATCCAATAATGGCTATTTACCAATTGCTATTCAAGGCCCTCTGAAACCTGTGGATATTACTGTTGATGGATCATTGAGCTCTCAATTTTTAACTGGTTTATTAATGGCATATGCTTCGGCAGGTGCATCAGATTCTACCATACATGTGAATCAATTAAAAAGCAAACCCTATATAGATCTAACATTGGCAGTGCTAAAGCATTTTGGATGGGAAGTGAATCATCAACAACATGAACAATTCACCTTCAAGTCAAGAGTAAAAGTGAATGAAACCATTCAATATACTGTAGAGGGTGATTGGAGTGGAGCGGCATTTTTATTAGTGGCGGGTGCAATTGCAGGACCAATAACTGTTAAAGGATTACAATTAAATTCAACCCAAGCTGATAAAGCGGTGATGAATGCATTGACATCTGCAAATGCTGCAATAACTTTTAAAGAAGATAACATTATAATTGGTGCAAATGAAGATGGTTTGAAGGCATTTGATTTTGATGCAACAGATTGTCCGGATTTATTTCCTCCATTGGTTGCTTTGGCATCTTTATGTAAAGGTGTTACCACAATAAAGGGTGTAAATAGATTAGC
>CAZXWT010000235.1:0-2231 GCA_964644475.1 uncultured Sediminibacterium sp.
TAGTGCCAGCATCAAGGCATATAAATTGATCAGCACCATTGGCTTTTACTAAATAGGACGATAAATTTGATTCATCTAATCCCCCTTTTACACCAAGAGGAATAATGGTAAATCCATTTTCAGAAGACTGAGCTTTTCCTTGAAAATGGATAAAACATGAAAGTGCAAATAAAAGTAAAGTAGAAAATTTCATAAAAATTAAACTGCTTATGTAAATGTAATAGATTTACCTTTATAGTGTATGAATCTTATTAAAAAATTGATGGTGCTTTTGCTGGCATTCATGCAAGCAAACCTACTCACTGCACAAGAAGCGAATAATGTATTTTCATGGGCAAAATTTCCCAGGCAGGTTGATGTTCTAGATAGTTTAATTGTAAATAGTGCGTTGTATGGTTTAAAGAAAACAGATTATGGTACTCCGATTATTAAAAATATTGTTGATTCAAGCATTTATAATCAAGCTATTCAAAAAAAAGCAATCCATTTTTTTACAGATCTGGCTTATGGAAATAAGCTTCCATCTATTGGTTATTATGGTGTACAATTTAAATTAGATAAAGACACTGTTATTCATCAAGTAAATAAATATGCTCAAAAAGGAAGACTGATCGAATTGGCTAATTACTATAATACTCAATCAAAGGAGGTAGTTATTTTATTAGCTGAATTAAGAAAACTACAAGATTCTGTGCCTAAGCCAAACAAGGCAATTCAATTTATCATTAAATCTATTAATGATTATAGATGGCTGCATGCGATTCAAAAAAATAATAAAATCATATTAGTAAACCTGCCTTCTGCTAAATTAAGGGTTTGGGAAAACGGTCAGCCTGTAATGAATATGAAAGTGATTGTTGGAAAACCAGCAACTCCAAGTGGAACATTAACGGCGGTGGTGAATCAATTGGTCATTAATCCATATTGGAATGTACCAAGAAGTATTATGGTGAGAGAGATGCTGCCTTCTATTAAAAAGGATATCGATTACCTAGATAGAAACCATTTAGAAGTGAGAGACTTGAATTACAAAAAGTTGAATCCTTATAAAATTAATTGGTACGATGTTGATACAGTGAACTTCCCTTTCTTTATAAGACAAAGCACAGGTTGTGATAATTCTTTAGGCATTATAAAATTAGATTTTGATAACCCTTATGGTATTTATTTGCACGATACTCCGCAAAAAGAATTATTTGCGTTGAATAACCGTTTTTTTAGTCATGGCTGTATGAGAATGGAGAAGCCCATAGAGATGGCTAAGTATTTGTTAAAAAATAATAAAGCGGCCTTAGATAGTATTGATTTTGAAAACTGCTATAAGAACCCCAAACCCATTAATATACAAATGAATGAAAAAGTTAATGTAATAGTTTGGTATCACTTGATTGACTTTGATGAAAAATTAAAATTGACTTATTACCGCAATATCTACAATAAGCCATTATAATCATCGTACCTTTGCAGCTTCCCTAATATGAAGCAGTTTATACTTTGCATATTGTTTTTAGTGGCAGGGGTTTTCACAGGATCTAGCCATAACAGCAATAATACCACAGTTGGTATTGCTGATCAGGTAAGTTATATCTCCTCTAAATACAATATCAATCAAGAAGCCATTCAAATAGCTGTAGCTGGGTATCAAAGATTACGCAGTTTGGGGAAATTGGCCAATCTTCAATATTTAACCATTGCCGATTTTAGTAAGCCAAGTAATGAAGAGCGTTTGTTTATTATAGACATGCAATTAATGCAGGTAGTAGTAAAGAGCTTAGTGGCACATGGAAGAAATTCAGGTACTAAAATGGCACATCAGTTTTCTAATCAATTGTCTTCTTTCCAAAGTAGTTTAGGGTTTTATGTAACAGGAGGAATATACAAAGGGAAGCATGGCGCTTCTTTAGAATTGAATGGGGTAGAGAAAGGAATTAATGACCAGGCAAAAGAAAGGGCCATTGTGATTCACGGGGCCGATTATGTGAGTAATAAATTGATACAACAACAAGGATATATAGGAAGAAGTTTGGGTTGCCCGGCAGTACCCAATAATCAAGTAGCAACTATCATTAATACGATAAAGGGCGCTTCATGTTTGTTTATCTACGCGCCGAATGCTGCGTATGCTAAAAAGTCTAGCTTAGGAAAATCCTAAGAATTTTATTTTTTTGAAATGACTGATTGTATATAAGTCTGTAATTCTTTTATTTCTTGATCGGTAATATTTTTAAACG
>CAZXWT010000236.1:0-2212 GCA_964644475.1 uncultured Sediminibacterium sp.
TTCTAGGGAGCAAAAATAGCTCAAAACCCTTGATTTTATTGAATTCGTATAAGTTTAAGGCCTTTTTTTTCTCAATTCGTAAAGCAAAATGTCATGGATTATAAAGTGGATCATATTGGAATCGCTGTGAAAGACCTCAAAAAGAGCATTCCTTTGTTCGAGCAATTGCTGAATAGCCCTTGTTATAAAACAGAATTAGTGGCATCTGAACAGGTTGAAACTGCTTTTTTTATAGAGAATGGATCTAAGATCGAATTAGTACAAAGTACCCTGGAAGATGGAGTGATTGCAAAATATATTGACAAGAAAGGAGAAGGCATGCATCATATAGCTTTTGAAGTGCCTGATATTCATGTAGAAATGGAAAGATTGAAAAAAGAGGGCTTTACCCTTTTAAATGACACTCCCAAAAAAGGTGCGGATAATAAATTGGTTTGCTTTGTACATCCTAAAGACTGCAATGGTGTTCTGATTGAACTTTGCCAAGCAATTGTGTAATTAGAGTCGCTGAAAAAATTACAAGCCTAAATTTTCAATTGCTTTCTGAGCAGCTAATTGACTTGCGTCTTTTTTAGTAAAACCTTTTTGACTGGCAATGATTTCACCATCAATTACGACGTTGATAGTAAATAATTTTCTTCTGCCTTCTTGAACTTCTTCAGCCAAAACAAAATCAATTTGTTTTCCTTGTTTTAAGGCCCAACCAATGATTTTATTTTTAATATTGATATCTATTTGTTCCAATTCATCCATGAACAAATAAGGCTGTATCATCTTTTGTATAATCCAATTTTTAGTAAAGTTGTATTGCTTGTCTAAATAAATTGCTCCCACTAAAGCTTCTAAGGTATTACCAAAAATCTGGCTAGTTTTTAAACCTCCATCCATCTTATTAAAACGAGTTAGTTTTCTTAAACCCATTTGAATAGCGATATGATTTAATTGCTGTCTATTCACCATTTTACTTCTCATTTCTGTCAAGAAACCTTCTCCTTTGTATGGATATTTTTTAAATAAATATTCAGCAACAACTGATCCTATGATAGCATCTCCTAAGAACTCTAAACGTTCATTATTTTCTGTAGGATTGTCTTTTACAGAACGGTGATTTAAGGCTGTTCTAAATAATTCGAAATTGCGTGTACGATATCCAATTAACATGGATACATTTTTCTCAAAATCTGACTTTCTAAAAAAAGAATATAGGTTATTGAGAATTTTCACGAATACTAGTCCTTGAATTTTTTCACAATCACACAAGCATTATGACCACCAAAGCCAAAAGTATTACTCAATGCAGCATTGACTACTCTTTTCTGTGCTGTGTTAAATGTAAAATTCAATCTGCTATCTAATTCAGGATCGTCCGTAAAGTGATTAATAGTGGGTGGTACAATATCATGAATCACAGATTGTATACATGCGATCGCTTCAATAACACCAGCCGCACCTAAGCAGTGACCAGTCATTGATTTTGTAGAACTAATATTTAAATTGTAAGCATGTTCTCCAAATACTTCTGTAATAGCTTTTGCTTCAGCAATATCTCCTAATGGAGTAGATGTTCCATGAGTATTGATATAATCAATTTCATTGGCTTGCATACCTGCATCTCTTAATGCTGCATTCATTACATTTTTAGCACCTAATCCTTCTGGGTGTGGAGCAGTTAAATGATAAGCATCTGCTGTAGCGCCACCACCTACCACTTCACAATATATTTTAGCACCGCGTCTTTTTGCGTGCTCATATTCTTCTAAAACTAATACACCGGCAGCTTCACCCATGATAAAACCATCTCTGTCTTTATCGTAAGGACGGCTGGCTGTTTTTGGATCATCATTACGCTCACTCATTGCTTTCATAGCATTGAATCCCCCCATACCTGCTGCACCAATTACCGCTTCTGCGCCACCAGTTATAATGATATCTGCCTTACCTAATTTCAAATTATCCATTGCAGATACAATCGCATTGGTACTACTTGCACAAGCACTTACTACAGCATAGTTTGGACCTCTGAACCCATGCTTCATAGAAATTTGTCCAGCAGCAATATCTAATATCATCTTTGGAATAAAGAACGGATTGAATCTTGGTGTTCCATCTCCATTCACATAATTAGTCACTTCTTCTGTGAAAGTGGTTAATCCACCGATACCACTTGCAAAAATTACACCCACTCTATCATGATCCACATTGTCTTTTGTAA
>CAZXWT010000237.1:0-2204 GCA_964644475.1 uncultured Sediminibacterium sp.
GAACTTAATTCTATTGGAGAATAAAACTGCTCACCTACTTGTACTTTTACTAAACTATCTTTATTGTCATCAATAATTTTGTAAGCAAAAAAATCTTGATGCGTTTGAACATCTTTATAAGACTTCCCCATTAATCTCTTTGCACTAAAAATGGTATTTGCTGGATCTGTTTCTAGAAAAGATTTTGCAGCAGCTCCAACTGTTGTATTTCCAAAAGCATCAAAATGTATAATACTTGGTACAACGCTTGATCCGTCAAATTCTTTTAATGCAGTAGGTTGTTTAGTTTCTGGATGTATAATCGCCACCAAACTATTGGTGGTGCCCAAATCTATACCCACAATCATCTCTGCTTGTTGTAGACTTCCCGTTGCAATATTGATACCTATTTTAGCCATTATTAAATTTTTACAAATGTACTCGCACAATTAGCGTGTAGCTTGCGAATTAAGGAATGAATTTAAATCAAGGGAGTTTCTGAAGCAACTAATTTGGTTTTGGAAAATGTATCATGCAAAGGTTTTCCGTTCCATGCTAATCCAAAAAAAGATATAATCATAGTTCTGAAACAAGCTCTGATAAAGAACTGCCCTATATTAGGTCTTGACCCGTCCTGTGATACTATTTTGGTTCCAGACATCCATTTAGCTGGGGTTCTTAAAAAAATGGATTCCAATAAAAAGGTATATACCCATGTGGTTATAAAAAAGAAGGCCCCAAATCTGATGGGGTAAAATCCCCAATAGAAAACATAAAAATTATACCATTGGTGCAAGAAATAGGCTAGTATAAATATCAAAATGGTATCTATTAAAAAATGGAAAATGCGGGTTCCATCACCAAATGTTTGCGTTGTGGGGTTCATGATGCAAAAATATTGCTTTTTGTTAGTTATTTTTGCCGAAAGTATGCAACTATGACATTGATCCAAGAATTAAGATGGAGAGGTATGATTCAAGATATTATGCCAGGAACTGAAGAATTGTTTGAAAAAGAACAAGTATCTGGTTATATCGGCTTTGACCCTACTTCTGACAGTTTGCATATTGGTAGCTTGGTACCTATTTTATTATTGGTGCATTTACAAAGAGCTGGACACAAACCTTTCGCTTTAGTAGGTGGCGCAACAGGTATGGTGGGTGATCCAAGTGGAAAAAGTGAAGAGCGTAATTTATTAAGCGAAGAAACCTTAGCTTTTAATTTAGCGGGTGTTAAAAAACAATTATCTCATTTCCTAGATTTTGATGCTTCTAAATCGAACGCTGCAGAAATAGTTAATAACTATGATTGGTTCAAAGATTTTAGTTTCTTACATTTTATAAGAGATGTGGGCAAGCATATTACTGTGAACTATATGATGTCTAAGGATAGTGTAAAGAAAAGATTGGAAGGTGATAATGGAATGAGTTTTACAGAGTTTACTTATCAATTAGTTCAAGGATATGATTTCTACTGGTTGTACCAAAACAAAAATTGTAAGGTGCAAATGGGTGGAAGTGATCAGTGGGGAAATATCACCACTGGTACAGAAATTATTAGACGCAAAACAGGTGGTGAAGCATTTGCATTTACTTGTCCATTAATCACCAAAGCAGATGGCGGAAAATTCGGTAAAACAGAAAAAGGAAATGTATGGTTAGACCCTGCTAAAACATCTCCTTATCAATTTTATCAGTTCTGGTTAAATGCAAGTGACGAAGATGCCACTAAATGGATTAAAATATTTACTTTATTAGAACCTACTGTAATTGATGGATTAATTGCAGAACATGCAAACGCTCCTCAATTAAGAATCTTGCAAAAAGCATTAGCTGCCGAATTGACTAAGATGGTACATAGCGAGGCTGATTTAACTTTTGCTATTCAAGCTACTGAAATTTTATTTGGAAACGCCACTACAGAAGTGTTACAATCATTGAATGAAACACAATTGCTACAAGTAATGGATGGCGTGCCTACTGTAAATATTGATGCTGCCAAATTAAATGCAGGCTATGATATAGTAGAGCTTTTAGCAGATACTGCCATCTTCCCAAGTAAAGGAGAAGCTCGTAAAATGTGGCAAGCAGGTGGTATTGGAATTAATAAAGAAAAAATCAATGCTGAATTTACCACAGTGACTACTGCACAATTACTACAAGGGAAATATATACTCTTCCAAAAAGGTAAAAAGAATTATTATTTAGCTATTGTAGCATAAAAAA
>CAZXWT010000238.1:0-2200 GCA_964644475.1 uncultured Sediminibacterium sp.
TTAGAGGTTTACCTTCAGGAGGTCAATATCAGTTTTCTCCATTACAAATGGATGGAATGCCTGTAATTGGATCTATGGGTATGAACTCTTCTGCTCCAGATGTATACTTTAGAAATGATTTAGGTATCAATAATATTGAATTTGTAAAGGGAGGCTCTTCTACTTTGTACGGAGCTGGTTCTGTTGCAGGTATCATTAACTACACTAGTAAAATTGGTTCAAATCTGTCTAAAACTATTTTAGAGACAGAAGTGGCAACCCCAGGTAAGAAACGTTTTGATTTTAATACTAGTGGTGCATTTGTTGAAAATAGTATTTATTACAATTTTAGTGGAACTTATAGATATGATGATGGTCCAGTACAGACAGGTTTACCTTCTAGTGGTTATCAATTAAGAGGTAATATCAGAAAAATGTTGAATAATGGATCGTTTACTTTGTATTTCCAAGCAATTGACGATAAGGCTCAATTCTTATTACCTTATCCTTTAAATGCGAATAGAACAAGACCTACAGGTTGGGATGGGAATACAATCAATACATTACAAACATCTGATGCAACCTTAATAACAGCAAGAACCCCAAATGGCTTATATCAAAGTCAAGCAGCAAATGGTGCTTGGACAAAAGGTAGCTATGTAATGGCTGATTTCCAGAAAGAGATGGGTAATGGTTGGAAATTAAACGCGAAAGTTAGATCAGCAAGATACCAACATCAATTTAACTTTTTCGGAACTGATGGTAGTGGTGTGAATCCTTTAACTCAAGACGTTTTCTTTAAAACTATTGCACCAAAAGCAGTAAGAGCAGTTTATACTTATGCAAATGACAATACTGTTGTAAATCCTGCTGCAAAAATGTTACAAAATAACATGACAGACAGAATTAGACCAATGACAGATTTATCTTCTTTGGTTACTTTAACAAAAGAATTTACAACTGGTACTATTGATCATAATTTCACTGCTGGAATATTTGCTTCAAGAACAGAAGTGGGAGATTTAAATAATCAATTTAGATTTTTAAGTGAATTTAAAAATCAACCAAGATTGGTTAATTTAACTACTTATGACTCTGCAGGTGTTGCAACTAAATTCACTATCAATGGTGTTGCAAGTATGCCAGGTTATACTAATAAATTAATTGCAAGTAATAAGCAAGCGTTTTATTTCTCAGATGAAATGCAAATTGGCAAATTGAAATTTGATGCAGGTGTAAGATTTGAAAGTATCAATGGTATTGGTAATATTGAAAAATCTGCTACTGCAAAAAATACTGATGGTATAAATGTAGCTTGGGGAACAGGTGCATTTGACAGATTCAATGTAAGTACAAAATCTTCTGCAATTGCTTTAGCTGCAAGCTATCCAGTTACTGATAATATCAATGCATATGCAAACATGTCTAAAGGCTATTTCTTCCCAGAATTACGTGGATTGAGTGTAAAGTATAATAGTGGTGTTCCTGCGTATCCAAAATATCAACCAGAGTTAATCAATCAATATGAAGGTGGTTTGAAGTTTAATTTCTCTAAATTAACAGCAACTGCAGCATATTTTTCTAATACTTTGAATGATCGTTTAGTAGTACAATATTTGAACGTAAACGGTGCAATTCAGGAAGTATCTAAGTTTATTAGTTCTAAATCTTCTGGTTTTGAATTCACTGCAGATTTAGAGTTGATTAAGAATATTCATATCGCAGGTATGGCAACTAGTATGAAAGCAACTTATACTAAAGATGAAACTACTCCTACTAACGTTGGCAAATGGATTGAGCGTCAACCTCAATTTATGTATGATGCAGGCGTAAATTATAATAATGGAAAATTTGATTTAGGATTTAGTAATAACTACCAAGGCAAGAGATTTGGTAATGCAAGTAACTTAGTTACTCTAGATCCATATTCTATTGCTCGTTTAACAGCTGGATATAATTTTTCTCTAGAAAATAAATCAACTTTGAGAGTAAGTGGTGGTATATTTAATGTATTTAACTCTGAAGGAATTACAGAAGGTAATCCAAGAGCTGGTGATACTCAAACAAATAGCGGAGACTACTTTGTTGGTAGACCAATCTTGCCAAGAGCTTATTATGTTAGATTCACTTATACATTTTAGTAGTTCGGTTATTTAGCAATTATAGTGTACCCTCATTTCGGTGAGGGTACATCTTTTACCTATGAATACCCCTAATCAAG
>CAZXWT010000239.1:0-2186 GCA_964644475.1 uncultured Sediminibacterium sp.
GCATAGCATCCATCATGAATTTCAAAGAAGATCCACTTGGCATAGCTGGAGTTACACCCATAATCATAGGATTGGTTTCAGCCAATTCTAAAATAGTATGTCCAAAAACATCTTGGTATTTTGGTGGTTGTGGCGTATCAATTTTTTTCTTGATAATTTCTCCAGTTAATTTATCAAACAACCCTGGCGCATGCCATTTGGTTTGATCTTTTTCTGCTAATTCATAACCCTTCCCTTTAACTGTAGAAATATGTAAAATTTTTGGACCTGGCATTTCTCGCAGGTCTCTTAATGTGTCTACTAACTTGGTGATATTATGTCCGTCAATTGGTCCAAAATACCTTAAGCCTAATGCTTCAAATAAATTGCTACTCTTTGAAACCATTCCTTTCAAGCCTGCTTCTACTTTAGAAGCCATTTCTCTTGTAAAGGTTTTACCAATAGGCAGTTTGCCCATTAATTCCCAAAGCTCATCTCTAAACTTGTTGTAAGTTGGAGATGTGCTGATATCGGTTAAATATTCCTTTAAAGCACCCACATTTGGGTCGATGCTCATGCAGTTGTCATTCAAAATAATCAATACATCACTATCCGCAACTCCGGCATGGTTCATCGCTTCAAAAGCCATTCCTGCAGTCATAGAACCATCACCAATAATGGCCACAGATTTTCGATCTTCCCCTTTGTATTTAGCAGCCATGGACATACCTAAAGCTGCAGAAATAGAAGTGGAAGAATGTCCTACGCCAAATGTATCGTATTCGCTTTCGCTTCTTTTAGGGAATCCACTTAAGCCCTTGTATTTTCTGTTGGTGCTAAAAGTATCTCTTCTTCCGGTAAGAATTTTATGACCATATGCCTGATGACCAACGTCCCATACCAATTGATCATAAGGAGTATTGTACACATAGTGAAGCGCCACGCTTAATTCCACCACACCCAAACTGGACGCAAAATGTCCTCCTTGTACGCTTACTACGTCAATAATATATTGGCGTAATTCGTCGCACACTTGATGTAGTTTTTCTCTAGAGACCTTTTTTAAGTCTTCTGGAGAATTAATCTGTTGTAATAAAGGTCCGGCCTCAAAATGCATTCAAAACAATTGTAATGTAAAAGTAAGTTAATAACGCTTAAAAAGCGTAAAAGTTTAGTGCTTTGTGGGCTTTTGCCGAATAGCCAATCATTTTGCCCCTCATCCTAAAATTGGGCAGTTTTGGCCTCGAATTTGGTAAATTTGGGGTAGATGTTAAAAAATAGATCATATTACTGGATATGTCAAATTGGTGGATGGCTTAGCTATGCATTGACTATTCTCTTTTTCTCTTATGTTTTACAAAGAGAATTGAATGTTTTATTTATTCAAAGAATAATCATTGGGGTTAGTTTGGGAATTATTGTTTCTCATTTATTGAGAAGATCCATCATTAAGTCAAATTTGAGGCCTCCAACACCGGCCAATCAATGGTGGAAGATAGTTTTATTGATTTTTCTTTTCTCAGGTTTGTATAGTTTGGTGAATAGTTCCTTGGTGGAAGTTTTTAAATTATATGATTTTAGAAGAGAGACAGGAGGTCAAGCCAATACACCTTTTATTTTTTCTTGGAATCATATTTTTGCAAGTTGGAATGGAGAAAGAGTAGGTAAAAGATTTTTATTTAGTTTTTTATTAGACACGCCTATTTTTCTTGTATGGATTTCAATTTATGTTTTATGGCATTATATTGAATTTTCGAATGCAGAGGCTCTGAAGAAAGTGAAACTAGAAACACTCATTAAAGAGTTGGAGCTTAAGACCATAAAGTCTCAAATCAACCCACATTTTATTTTCAACGCACTCAATAGTATTCGAGCATTGGTAGATGAAGATCCAGAGCGTGCAAGAAAAGCGATTACGGAGTTAAGCAATATTTTAAGAAGTAGTATTCAGGTAGATAAAGTAGAGATTACTTCATTGAAAAAAGAAGTAGCCATTGTTAAAGATTATCTAGCATTGGAATATATCAGATTTGCAGACAGATTGAATGTGGAATATCAAATTGAAGATGCTAGTTTGGAATATGCTATTCCTCCAATGATGTTGCAAACCTTGGTGGAGAATGCTATTAAACATGGATTAAGTAAACAGCCTGGAGATTGTTTGATTAAAATTATTGCTAAAATAGAAGGAGGCAAATTGAATTTAA
>CAZXWT010000240.1:0-2172 GCA_964644475.1 uncultured Sediminibacterium sp.
CCTGGGAATGCTCCAGGGGTATCTATTAGGCAAATAACCGGTTTATTGAATTTTTCGGCCAATTTCATCAATCTTAGGGCTTTTCTATAGCCTTCAGGATTCGCCATACCGAAATTTCTTAATTGACGAGCCTTGGTATTACTTCCTTTCTGTTGACCAATCACCATCACCGTTTGACCATTTAATTCAGCAAATCCTCCTACCATGGCTTTATCATCCTTTACATTACGATCACCATGTAATTCAACAAACTTATCAAACATTAAATGCACATATTTCAATGTATATGGGCGGTCTGGATGTCTACTTAATTGAACACGTTGCCATGGTGAAAGGCTTTCTGTGATTGCTTTTCGCTTATCTACAATAGTTTGTTCTAATTGCTTAATTGTGGCAGACAAATCGATTTTTGGGTTCTTTTCTGCTAGTTTTTTAGTTGCATCTATTTGCTCGTACAAATCCTTGATAGGTTGTTCAAAATCTAAAAACTGTCTATTAGGGTATTCTGGCATATCTATATGATTGGGCTGTAAAAATAATACATCATTTTTTAATAAAAGATTTGTTTAAAAAACTTCTTTCCCCTTATCTTTGCAACCCGGAAACGGAAAAGTTCTTGGATCGGTAGTTCAGTTGGTTAGAATGCCGCCCTGTCACGGCGGAGGTCGCGGGTTCGAGTCCCGTCCGGTCCGCAGAATAAAACTAAACCCTTGTATTTGAATAATTTACAAGGGTTTTTTATTGCCTCAATCTACCTTGTTTAACTTTTTTGATATTTTATTAAACATTTTGAGTGATATGGTGTTATTATAACATATGATTTTAATTCAAAAACCATTTTCATGAAAGACTGGGAAACATTTGTAAACGAACTAGAATTTGAATAGCTATTTCTTTTTGTCTATTAATTCAAAATAACTAGCCACAAATTTGTTGTTTACTATCTCACCTTGCACTTTGGCTTTTCTGATAGCATTGCAAAAACCCTCATCAGCATGCGCATCGCCAAAACCATCTATATCTGCCTTATCTACAAAATAAGATTTGCCATTTATTCTAACAGCTAGTGTACACCCCTTGCCTGCCATCTTAAATTGGCATTGACCACAAGAGGCTTCTACTATTTGTACTTTCTTTGATGGATTCAATTTCATTACTGTTGAATCCTGTGCAAAACCAGTAGTCAATAAAAAAAGATTAAATGCAATAAAGCTTACTATTTTTTTCATGTATCAATATTTAAGAATGTCCTCCTTCAATTAATCTAGCAATACCAAATGCTGCTGCAGCAGCAACTGCTCCAATCATCATTACTTTTAATCCACCAACCCATGGATTGATTCCTGTCATTTTACTTTTAAAGTAACCGAAAACAAATAAGCAAACTAAAGTTATCATAGCAGAAAGCTCTAATCCCCTTAAAGCATTATCTACAAAAAAATAAGGGGTTAATGGAATTAAACCACCTACTACATAACTCACTCCTATATTGAATGCACTTCTAGATGCTCTTTTAGGATCGGGCTTGGTTAATCCTAATTCATGTTTCATCATAAAATCCACCCATCTATCATCGTCTTTGATAATTTCTTGTGTAGCTTCTTCAGCCACTTCTTTACTTAATCCCCAATCCAAAAAAACTTTTCTTACTTCTTCAATTTCTACTTCTCTTTTATGGGTTAATTCCCAATACTCTTGTTTCAATTCACTAGCATAATGATCTTGCTCTGTTTTACCCGCTAAATAACCACCCAAACCCATAGCAATTGAACCTGCGCAAATTTCTGCAATACCAGCAATCCATATAAGACTGACATTGCCACTCACAGCCCCACTTAAACCTGCTGCCAAAGCAAATGGCACAGTTAGTCCATCACTCATGCCAATTACAATATCAGAAAGCATATCACTGCTTTCCAAATGTTCTTCTAAATGTAAATGCATGTCACTCATATCTTTAGGTTTTATGGTATAAATGTATTCAAGTTTATTTTGTTATGCGCTAAAAAAGTGGGAAAAATATAAATAAAGATGCCCCTAAATGGGGCATCACTTCAAAATAGATTGGGGGACTCCTAATTTATTATTTTTTTGTTGGCGCTGGCTGTTCTAATTGAGCTTTTACTTGAGCAACCATATCAGCTTGTAGACTATCAATTGCTTTAGTAACAT
>CAZXWT010000241.1:0-2157 GCA_964644475.1 uncultured Sediminibacterium sp.
GGCGTTTTGAAGCACATAAATTAATGGTACAACAAGCACAGGGTATTGCGATTGCTACTGGTGCTGAAATTGATTTTAGAGTAGATGTTGGTTATCCAACTGTAGATAATGAACCAAAAATTACTAAAGCTGCTTGGAAATTAGCAGACGATTATATGGGTGCAGCCAATGTAGAAGAAACGGAAAAGAGAATGGGCGCCGAAGATTTTGGGTACTATTCACAAGTCATTCCGGGTTGTTTCTTTAGATTAGGTGTTCGTAATGAAGACCAAGGCATTATACATAATGTACATACTCCTCATTTTAATGTAGACGAGCGTGCTATAGAGCACGGAGTAGGCATGATGGCCTGGTTAGGCGTGAGTTTATTCGCTTAAAACCCCATTTCTAGGAATTTTGTAGCTTTGTGTACTATATAAACTAACATTCGTTATAAATCAATTGCATGTCAGATAAAACTACTAAGGATAAATTAAGAAGAGAACAAGCTTTGGAATACCATGCAAGTGGCAGACCAGGTAAGATAGAAGTGGTTCCCACCAAGGAAGCAAAGACGCAAAAAGACCTTTCATTGGCATATAGTCCGGGTGTGGCTATACCATGTACAGAAATTAAGAACAATCCTTCCGATGTATATAAATATACTGCTAAAGGAAATTTAGTAGGGGTTATTTCCAATGGAACTGCAGTTTTAGGTTTGGGTAATATTGGTCCAGAAGCAAGTAAGCCAGTAATGGAAGGGAAGGGTGTCTTGTTTAAAATATTCGCAGACATTGATGTATTTGATATTGAAATCAACGAAACTGATCCTGATAAGTTTGTTGAAATTGTAAAAGCACTAGAACCCACTTTTGGTGGAATCAATTTGGAAGATATCAAAGCTCCAGAATGTTTTTATATAGAGAAGCGTTTGAGAGAAGAGATGAATATTCCAGTAATGCACGATGATCAACACGGTACAGCTATTATTAGTAGTGCTGCATTGTTGAATGCAATGGAATTACAAAAGAAAAAAATTGAGAAAGCAAAATTTGTAGTGAATGGCGCAGGTGCTGCTGCCATGGCTTGTATTAAGTTGTATGTAGCATTGGGTGCACGTTACGAGAATTTTACTTTGTTTGATAAAGATGGTGTATTACATACTGGCAGAACAGATTTAGGAGAAGATAGAAAACCATTTGCCATCAAGCAATCTAATATGACATTAGAGCAGGCAATAAAATCTGCAGATGTGTTTTTAGGATTGAGTGTAGGTAATGTGGTGACTAAAGAGATGATTGCATCCATGCCAAAAAATCCAATTGTTTTTGCATTGGCCAATCCTGATCCTGAAATTAGTTATGAAGACGCAACAAGTGTGCGTAAAGATATTATCATGGCAACGGGTAGAACTGACTATCCTAACCAAGTAAACAATGTACTAGGGTTCCCTTATATATTTAGAGGTGCATTGGATGTAAGAGCTTCTGCGATTAATGAAGCCATGAAATTAGCTGCAGTAAAAGCATTAGCAGAATTAGCAAAAACTGCGGTGCCAGATCTAGTAAACATGGCATACAACCAAAGCAATCTAGCATTTGGTCCAGAATATATTATTCCAAAACCATTGGATCCAAGATTGTTAAGCACTGTGGCTCCAGCCGTGGCAAAAGCAGCGGTAGAAAGCGGTGTGGCGCAAGTACAAATTCCTAACTGGGAAGCTTATGTTTTACAATTAAACAAGCGATTAGGTTTAGACAACCAAATGATGCGTTTAATTAGTAATAAGGCAAGACGTGATCCAAAACGTTTGGTATTTGCAGATGCAGAGAATACGAAGATTTTAAAAGCAGCAAGTATAGTGTACGACGATGGTATTGCTTATCCAATTTTATTGGGTAATGAAACCAGAATTAGAAATATTGCCGAGAAAAATAATATTGATATCACCGACTTGCCCATCATTGATGTTAGAAGTGATGAGATGGAAGCGAAGCGTGAATTCTTTGGTTCTTTATTGTTCCAAAAACGTCAACGTAAGGGTATCAATAAATATGAGAGTTTAAAATTAATGCGCACCCAAAACTATTTTGGTGCGATGATGGTTGAGACAGGAGAAGCCGATTCGATGTTGTCTGGTTTAACCAGAAATTATGCAGATGGTATCAAGCCTGCATT
>CAZXWT010000242.1:0-2148 GCA_964644475.1 uncultured Sediminibacterium sp.
ATTAAAAGATTTGATAGTTAAGCAAGAATGATTTTATTTCGCGTCTCATTCTATTAGAATATGCAAGTAAATTTAAGATCATTTAAGCAGAAAGTAAAGCGTAATGGTAAAGTATTAAAAAGCTTTTTGACAAAGTTAGATAAGAAATCACCAAAGGGTTTAGATAAACTTACTCAAACTTTAAGTCCAGAAGTATGGGCAGAAGTAGATTGTTTAAGTTGTGCTAACTGCTGCAAAACAATGAGTCCGACATTTACTCCCGCAGATATCAAAAGAATTGCTGCACATGTGCAGATGAGTCCAAAAGAGTTCAAAGAAAAATGGTTGGAGTATGATAAGAAGGATAACGATTGGTTAAATCAACAACAACCTTGTCAGTTCTTGAATTTAAAAGACAATATGTGTAGCATTTATGAAGTAAGACCTGCAGATTGTGCTGGTTTCCCACATTTAACCAAGAAGAAGTTTACAGAATACATTCACGTTCACAAGCAAAACGTGGAATATTGTCCAGCCACTTACAAGATGGTAGAAAAGATGAAGGCTTTAGAAAAAGACATCTTCCAAAAATAATATTTCTATAGGGTTCGATAGGGTTATAGCAATTACATTAAATTGGATTTGTTTCCATTTAGGATGTTGCAGTTGATACATGGCTGTGGCATTTTTCAAAAAACGCATTTTTTGCTTTTTGATAAATTGCTCTGGGTAACCAAATTCAATACTGCTTCTTGTTTTCACTTCTATTATATGCAATCTGTTTTCTTTGTATGCTATAATATCTATCTCTAAATGTTTGAATCTCCAGTTTTGTTCTAGAATCGTAAATCCTTTTTTGATTAAGTAATTACACGCAAGGTTTTCGCCAAAATTCCCAGTATCTTTGTTTTTCATAATATGTATTAATTCATTAAAGTAGGAATTAGAAGGATATGCAAAAAGCGTATAAATTACATGGAGTTCATAGGCATTATGATTGGGGTGGTACAAAATACATTCCTCAATTAATGCATTTAAATAATGAGCAGAATCAACCTTATGCAGAGTATTGGATGGGTGCACATGCATCTGCGCCTGCTATAATAGATACAGACAACCATGGTTCAATTGCTTTGGATGCATTATTACAAAAAGATACTAGTTTAGGTACTTTACCTTATTTATATAAGATTTTGGATGTGGCTAGTATGTTAAGTATACAAGTTCATCCTAATAAAGCCAATGCAGTGATTGGTTTTGAAAAAGAAGAAAAAGCAGGGATTGCTATTACAGCTGCTAATAGAAATTATAAAGATAAAAATCACAAACCAGAAGTCATGGTGGCTTTAAGTGATTTCTGGTTATTGCATGGTTTTTTGGCACCAGCTTTATTGAAAGAAAGATTGGGAGAGTTCAAACCATTGCAAAATTTGATTGAGTATTTTAATAATGATGATTATAAAAGTTTGTATCAATATTTCATGCAATTAGATACAGTCGCAAGTGATGCAATATTGATTCCTTTATTAGAAGAAGCAGTGGCCGCTGTGAAGAATGGGAAGGTTGATAAAATGCATCCACATTGGTGGGCCAATAAATATTATAATGGTAATGTTCCTGCTAGCAATATTGATAAAGGTATTTTATCCATCTATATTTTGAATATTGTGTACATACCAAAATACCAGGGAATTTTTCAAGGGGCGGGTTTATTGCATGCCTATTTGGAAGGACAGAATATAGAGTTGATGGCCAATAGCGATAATGTTTTAAGAGGTGGATTGACGCCAAAACATATAGATATTCAAGAATTAATTGACCATGTCATTTTTAAGCCAACTTATCCTGCAGTCATGGAAGGCACGCCTATTAATTCAATGGAGATCAATTTCCCATGTCCTGTGTCTGATTTTGGTTTAAGCAAAATACAATTAAAGGGTGGTGAAGCTTACACAATACATACTCAGTCAATAGAAATGTTATTGGTGATGGAGGGAGAAATGGAATTGGAAGGAGTCTTATATAAAGTAGGAGAAGTTGCCATGATAAGGCCAGAACAGGCAGTCAATATAGGTTCTAAGCAGGGAGCAGTGATTTTTAGATCATTCGCCCCCTAGGTTATTCACAATTGAGGAAAAGCAAACTGAGCAAATAAAGGGTTAAAACCTT
>CAZXWT010000243.1:0-2142 GCA_964644475.1 uncultured Sediminibacterium sp.
CTGCTAATTCTACCCCAGGCACTTTTAATGCTGTTCTTAAATCAAAATGACCCTGTACACCGTATCCAATAACACCAATCCTGATGGTATCGTTAGAAGAAATTCTTCTTTCATAAGCCAATATCCTTTCTTCAGCTTTTGCACTTGCTGCTAAAGAAGATAGAGGTGCGGATGCAGCAAACAAACTGGTAGCTCCAATTTGCTGAAGAAATTTTCTTCTTGAATTTGAATCATTGTTTTTCATAGCAATCGTTTTAATATATTATTTAATTGAATAACTTACAAAAGCAACCTTTTTACTATCGGCACTCCATGAAGGTACATTAATTGTTCCTTGACCTCCAAAGAATACAGGCGTTATATCTTTAACTTGTTTAGTAGCAATATTCATCAATTTAAGTTGTACTTGCTTACCAAAAAGATGGCTTTGTTTTTCATCCGAGAGATAAGAGATATAAACAATCCATTGATTATCAGGAGAAGGATGTGCGAACCAATTAGAATTCTCATCAAATGTTAATTGCTCTTGATTGGTTCCATCGGAATGCATTCTCCAAATCTGCATATGGCCAGTTCTGTAAGAATTGAAATAGATATACTTACCATCTGGGGAATAATCTGGACCATCATCTAAACCATCTGTGGTTGTCAACCTTTTTTCATTACCTCCACCTACTGGAATAGTGTATATATCATAATTACCCTTTCTTTCTGCACAGTATGCTAAAGTCTTTCCATCTGGACTCCAGCCATGCCAATAAGAAGGGAAGAATTTAGTAATCAATTTTGGCGTGCCTCCTTCAATTGGCAAGGTGTAAATTCTTGACTTATATATTTTATTGACTAAATCTAAAGTATCGAAATTACTGATCACTAAACTTTTCTTGTCTGGAGAAATTCCATGATCATTGTTGCAGTTAGATGCATTACCTGTATTAATTGATGTGATTTTTTTTGAAGCTAAATCAAACTTGATCAACTTACCATAAGTGTTTAATATTAAATAATTGTCAGGATGCCAATTAGGCGCTTCGTAATGTCCATTCATACTTGCCAAAGTATTGATCTCCCCTGTTTCAATATTCACCGTTTGAATGTATGAAGTAGTATCACTTGTGTTATTTTCTTTTACTGGTACATAACCCAATCCAGTCTGACCAACTAATTTCCATTGGCCATTTACTTTCTCTAAAAATCTAATCTCTTTGGTAAATGCTCTTTCACCTGTTTTGGAAATAGACACTTCGTCGTGTTTAACCCAAGCACTATTGTCATAAATACTAAAAACAAAATTAGTATGCACTGAAAAACCTCCGCCACCCATGGATGCTGCAGAAGCATTTAAAATAAAATTAGGATTCAAATCTAAGACCCTTCCATTGGTAGTAGATACAAGTACAGTATTGTATGGCCTTTGTTCCCAGCATGATTTAAATGCTCCCACATCTGCTGTTCTCCAGGCAATTCCTTCTTTGGAAAGTAATTGCTTAATAAGTGTAGTGTCGTTAACAGCTTGCCCAAAAAGCAAAGTTATTGGCAATAACAATAAAATACTGGATAAAACCTTTTTCATGTGGCTTTGTTTTAGTGAGAATTGGCTTAACCAAATCTAACTAAAATATTCTATTATCTTTGTTAGACAATTACCACTTATCACAATTTCACACACCACTTACCGTGAAAAACAGTCATCAAAAAAATATTAAAAAGGGCGACCTCCCATCAAAAATATGCCTGCATTGCCAAAGGCCATTTACTTGGAGAAAGAAATGGGAGAAAAATTGGGAAGATGTTAAATATTGTAGCGAAGCTTGTAAAAAGAAAAAGTTTTAATTACTTCTTGATATACTTCACAATTTCATTGACCAATGTACTTGCGATAGATAATGTTGGATTAGAATATGCAGCAACATTAACTGACTTATCTCCACTATCCACTATTTTCAGTACATGATTCATTTTCTCGATGAACACTAATTTACTTTTTGAACTTGCATTCGAAAGCTGTCTTGCGTCATCTAAACTAATTTGCAAGTCGTTATCTCCTTGTAAAATTAAACTCGGAAATTTCAATATTTTGATATCAGCTTGTGGATTATGTTTAAACCAAGAAATCATATAAGGCTGAACACTTGGTCTAAA
>CAZXWT010000244.1:0-2138 GCA_964644475.1 uncultured Sediminibacterium sp.
AATGGGTAGAGCCAAATTACCTCGTAAGAGTACCACCATCGACATGACTGCCATGTGTGATGTGGCTTTCCTTTTATTGTCTTTCTTTATCTTAACTACAAAGTTCAAACCAGCTGAAGCAATTGCGGTGACTACACCAAGTTCAGTAGCATCAAAAGTAGCTCCAACTAAAGACTTTGTTTTAATTACGATAACAAAAGACGGTAAAGTATTTCTTACTTTAGATGATGAGCAAAAGAAAGAATTCATTGCAAACTCTTTGAATTCAACTCGTAACTTAGGTATCGATGTAGCTGCTTTCAAAAAAGCAGGTTTTATTGGTGCTCCAATTGCGGGACTTAAATCTTTCTTATCTATTCCAGAAGAAAACAGAAAAGGTGATCAATTACCTGGTATACCAGTAATGGATAGCACAAATAATGAATTAGTAACTTGGTTACAACTAGTGAACGAATCATATGCTGGTGCTAAAATGGACCTTTTATTAAAAGGGGACAACGTTGCAAAGTATCCTTCATTTAAAAATGTAATTACTGCATTAAAGAAGAACGATATTTTGAAATTCCAAATGATTACCAATCCTGAAAACGCACCTATGGGTTCGGAATTATGGAAGAGATCTATGAGTGGAGAAAAACAGGAAAATTAAATTTATAACTAATTAAAAGCTATCGATATGGCAGAATTAGATACCTCGGGTGGTGGACATAAAAAGAAAGGACCAGGGGTCAAGAAAGGAAAAAAGCTATCAACACGCGTTGACTTAACGCCAATGGTGGACTTAGGTTTCTTATTGATTACCTTCTTCATCTTTACCACTACCATGAGCCAACCTACAGCCATGAAATTGTTTTTACCTGATGATAAGGTAAACCCTGAAGACCAAAACAAAGCGAAGGAATCAGGTGTTTTAACAATCATGATGGGTGCGGATAACCATATTTATTATTACGAAGGCCAATTAAAAGTGGACGCTTCTGGTAATAACTTTATGTCAGCATCTTACAATGGTGAAAATTCAATTCGTGATGTAATCATGAAAAAGAAAGCTGATGTTAGAAGCAGAGCAACTGATCCAGAAAACCCAGAAAAAGACTTAGTTATTGTTATCAAGCCAGGTAAAGAATGTACGTATAAAAACGTAATTGATATCTTGGATGAAATGGCAATCAACGTGGTTAAAAAGTATGCGTTAGTAGATATTTCTGCTGACGAAGCTAAACTAGTTGAGTTATCTGACGCAAGTGCAAAAACTTCTACAAGCAATTAAAAGCATTAACAAATGGAGACAAATAAAATATTAACCGCCGATATATTAGACCTCATATTTGAGGGAAGATACAAGGAGTATGGCGCTTATGAATTACGTAAAACGTATAATAAGCGTATCAAAGCTGGCTTGATCGGAATGGTTGCAGTAGTTGCTGTTTTGGGCGCTATGGCTATTATCTCTAACAGTATCAAAAAGCCAAAGACTGAAATCGTGGCTGTAGATATGTCTTTAGAAAATGTAGCGCAAGACGAGAAGAAAGCACCACCGCCACCTCCGCCACCTCCACCAAAAGTGGAGCCACCAAAAGTGGAAGTAACCAAATTTACTCCTCCGAAAATCGTTAAAGATGCGGAAGTAAAAGAGGAAGACGAAATCAAAGAAGTGGAGAAATTAGAAGATACTAAGATCGGTGCTTTCAACCAAGAAGGTACAAAAGATGAAGGTATCGTTGCTCCAGTAGAAGCTAGTACTGGTCCCGTTGCACCTCCAGAAGAAGAAACTGACAAGATCTTTACTGTGGTACAAATTCCAGCTGAGTTCCCTGGTGGACAACAAGGTTGGATTCGTTACCTAGAAAGAACTTTAAACAGAGACTTACCTGTTGAAAATGGTGCACCAGCTGGAAAATATTCTGTAGTAGTATCATTCGTTGTAGCAAGAGATGGTTCAATCAGTGATGTAAGAGCTGAGAACGATCCAGGTTATGGCACTAAGGATGAAGCTGTACGTGTAATTTCTAGAGGTCCAAAATGGAAGCCAGCTGTTCAAAATGGTCGTAACGTAATTTACCGCCATAGACAAGCAATTGTATTCCAAGTATCAGAAGATTAGTAGAACTAAAACTTCAATATAACAAAGTCCCGCC
>CAZXWT010000245.1:0-2125 GCA_964644475.1 uncultured Sediminibacterium sp.
GAAAAGGGTAATAGAGTGGAGATTCATCAAATGAATCATGTATTAGGTATCAAAGATAAAAATATAGGCCTACAGAAAAAAGTGCGTAGTGATGTGATTAATTCGGTGAATGACAAATACCAATTTATTACCCAGTCTGATGTATTATTAATTAGTAGTATAAGAAAGTTGGATGATAAAAGATTCTTCGAATATTTTATCACAGAATCTGAGATCAATAATATTAAAAAAATTATTCAGTCTAACTAAGTGTAGCTTTTCAATATCTAAGTACTATTATTTCAAATCAGGAGCAGCTTGTCTAATTTTTTCGTTGACCCCTGCTTCAAACTGTTTGAAATTATTGATAAATAATTGAGCTAGATCGTTCAAAGCTATGTCATATGCAGCGGCATCTTTCCAAGTATTCTTGGGCTGTAAAATAGTTGTATCAATACCTTGAATCTTTGTAGGCACTTGAAAATTAAATACTGAAAAATTCTCAAATTGTTCAGTATGAATGCTGCCATCCAAAGCAGCTTGAATCATTTTTCTAGTGTCTTTCAAAGACATTCTATTTCCTATGCCATATGGACCACCTGTCCAACCTGTATTGATTAACCATACTGCACAATTTTGTTCACGCATTTTATTGCCCAATAATTCTGCATATACATTAGGATGTAGAGGCAAGAAAGGTGCGCCAAAACAAGCACTAAATGTTGCTTTGGGAGTTTTTATACCTTCTTCTGTTCCAGCAATTTTTGCAGTGTATCCGCTAATAAATTGGTACATAGCTTGTTCACTACTTAACTTACTTATAGGAGGCAATACGCCATATGCATCGCAGGTTAGAAAGAAGATATTTTTTGGAGCAACTGCAACACTTGGAACAGCGATATTTTTTATATGATGTATAGGATAACTTACTCTTGTATTTTCTGTAATGCTTGCATCATCATAATTTACTTGATTTGTCCCTGGAAAGAATTTGGTATTCTCTAATAATGCTCCATTTTTTATCGCACCAAAAATATCAGGTTCATTTTCTTTACTTAGCTTGATGGTTTTAGCATAACAACCTCCTTCAAAATTAAATACAGTTTTGTCTGACCATCCATGCTCATCGTCCCCAATTAATTTTCTATTAGGGTCTGCGCTCAATGTTGTTTTACCTGTTCCACTTAAACCAAAAAACAATGCAGTGTCACCCTCATTACCTAAATTGGCACTGCAATGCATACTTAATACCTTATGATGCAGTGGTAATAAATAATTTAAAATTGAGAAGACGCCTTTTTTAATTTCTCCAGTATAACCAGATCCTCCAATAATGATTTCTTTTTGATTGAAACAAATAATGGCAAAATTACTTGCATTGGTTTTATCAATGATTGGATCTGCTAAAAAACTAGGAGCATGTAATATGGTCCAGTCTGGTGTAAATGATTCAAGCGCTGGCTCTTTTACTGGGATAAACATATTGTTTACGAATACCGCTGCCCATGGAAGCTCTGTATATACTCTTAATGAAATTTGAAACTGCGGGTCGGCACATGCAAATACATCTCTTACCCATATTTCTTTCTGTGCATCTAAGTGATTCTTAATTTTTTCTCTTAATGCTAAAAAAACTGATTGTTCAATTGGATGATTAAAGCCGCCCCAGTCAATTGTTTTTTCTGTGATAGTATCTTTTACAAAATATTTATTCTCTGGACTTCTTCCAGTAAACTTACCAGTATTTACACAAAGAGCACCAGTGTCAGATATAGCTCCTAAGCCAAGTGCAACTGTTTGATCAATTAATGTCTGAGGTTTTTCTTGGTAGTGAATCTCAGGTTTACTAATTATAAATGTATTTGTTTTCATGGTGATTATTTTGATTTAACACTCCATGTAATATTAAAAACAGCTACTACTTCACCCAATTCGTTTTTTCCAGTAGAAGTACAAATAAAAGTTTTTCCTTCCTTATCTTTTATTGTTTGTTCTATATGTTCTTGAATTTTTTGCCCTTCCTCACAAGTAAATAAAATGGCACCAGTTGCTTTTTTTACAAAATCAACTTCCATTTTAACTACCAACATGCTAATAGCCGGCTGTCTTTTATAAACATGCCCAAATACCAACATGCCGCTTGCCA
>CAZXWT010000246.1:0-2114 GCA_964644475.1 uncultured Sediminibacterium sp.
GAGAAATTCCAAAAGACATTATGCCAATGAGTATTCATGAATTAGGAAATAGTTCAGTAGCAACTATCCCAACCTTATATGATAGAGTGAAACATGGCTTTTACAAAGAGCATCAATTGCAAAAAGGCGATATCGTTATTTTTGCATCAGTTGGAGCTGGAATGAATATTAATGCTATTTGCTATAAAATCTAAACTTCAAGAAAGCCATATTAATATCCCCTAGTATTCACTCCGTCGATATAATTTAGGAAGGCCTTATTACAAACTCTATTGCCACCTGGTGTTGGATAGTTTCCTGTAAAATACCAATCACCTGTATTGGTTGGACAACACTCATGTAAATCTTCAATAGTTTGATAGATCACTTCAACTGGAATATTCACATTACTTGGTGTAATTAACTGTGCAATTTTATCTGAAATTTCTTCAGGTGTAAAAGGCTTGTATAATTGTCTTACCACATTTTCAGTATGCAATTTCCCTGTAGCAGCCAATTCTTTAATTTTGTTGTATGTCTCGTCAATGACATTTTTCATACCTCTTTCTTCCAATAAAGCAATAGCTGCCTTGAAAGCAATAAAATCGCCCATCTTACTCATATCAATTCCATAACAATCTGGATACCTGATCTGAGGGGCAGAAGAAACTACAATGATTTTCTTTGGACCTAATCTTGATAACATTCTGATAATACTTTCTTTCAAAGTAGTTCCTCTAACAATACTATCATCAATTACTACCAAAGTATCTTGATCTTTTCTTACTGTACCATAAGTGATATCGTACACGTGCTGTACCATTTCGTTTCTATTGGCATCTTCAGTAATAAAGGTTCTTAATTTAACATCTTTAATGGCAATCTTTTCTTGTCTAATTTTTCGATTCACCATTTCTTCTAACTTCTCTGCGTCTACATCCTTACCCCAACTTAAGATTCTTTCAACCTTTATCTTGTTCAAATAAGATTCCATGCCTTTTACTAAACCATAAAATGCTACTTCGGCAGTGTTGGGTATATAAGAGAATATCGTGTTTTTTAAATCTTTCTCAATCCTGTCTAAAACAATCTTACTTAAATGATTTCCAAGAGCGATACGTTCACGATAAATTTTTTCATCACTACCTCTAGAAAAATATATTCTTTCGAAAGAGCAAGCTCGTCTTTCTTTAGGTTCTAATATTTGCTCAATAGTATAATTGCCTGCATCATCTACAATTAGAGCAGATCCTGGCATTAACTCTAATACTTCATTCTCTCCAACATTGAATGTGGTTCTTATAGATGCCCTTTCGCTTGCTGCAACAATTACTTCTCCGTCTATATAATAATATGCAGGGCGAATGCCATTTGCATCACGCATCACAAAGCTATATCCATTACCAATTAATCCCCCTATAGTGAATCCACCATCAAATAATGGTGCAGCTTTTTTTAATACATTAACAACATTAGGCGAATTAGGATGTAAAGATTCTTCCTCTACTAAAAAATGATGAATCACTTCCATCATGGCAGCCAAATCACTTTGACTTTCAAATGGACCAGGTTCAAAATTTATTTTTTGAAACAACTCTTCCGTATTCACTAAATTAAAATTCCCCGCTAAGGCTAAATTTTTTCCAGGAACTAAGTTCTTTTTTATAAAAGGATGACAGAACTCTACATTGTTTTTTCCTTGTGTACCATATCTCAAATGCCCTAATAAAATCTCCCCCATGAAAGGCAAATGTCCTTTCATTAAGCCTGGGTGTTTGGTAATATCTGGTTGGAATTTTTCTAATTCTTGAATTTCTTGGCCAATCTTGTAGAATAAATCCGCGATGGGTTGCGGTGCATTACTTCTTAATCTGTATAAAAAAGGATTACCCGGTTCTATATTTAATTTGAGTGTCGCTAATCCTGCTCCGTCTTGACCTCGATTGTGTTGCTTCTCCATAAGCAAGTACAATTTATTAAGGCCGTAAGTGACTGTTCCCTTTGTTTGAAGGTAATAGGAAAGTGGTTTGCGTAATCGAATGTAAGCTAGTCCACATTCGTGTTTAATCTCATCACTCATTGAAGTAATTCTTAATTAACCTTAATAATATTATTTGCAACTTTGTTCCAGTCAG
>CAZXWT010000247.1:0-2107 GCA_964644475.1 uncultured Sediminibacterium sp.
AACTATGCTAAATTACGTACCTCTTATAACAAGAACGGTAACGATAATATTCCTTTATATGGTTTAGATTTAGCATTTGCTAACGGAGCTAACTTCCCTTATGGTTCTAACGTAGGTTTAACAGTAGGTAATACTTTACCTGATGCTAATTTAAAACCTGAGTTTGTAACTGCATTAGAGGTGGGTGGTGAATTTAGTTTATTAAAGAACAGAGTTAACTTAGATTTATCTTGGTATAACCAATCTTCAGTAGGTCAAGTATTATCAGTTAAAGTACCTAACTCTACAGGTTTCTCTAACTTGTTAATCAACGTGGGTGAAGTGAAGAACTTCGGTTATGAAGCAGATTTAAAAGTTCAAATCTTACGTAACACAGCTGTGAAGTGGGATGCGAATGTGAGATACTCTTACAACGATAACCAAGTAGTAAGCTTATATCCAGGTATCACCGCATTTGCTTATGGTGGATATTCTTATGCAACTTCAAACGTAATCTTAGGAGAGCGTTTCCCAATGTTAAAAACAAACGGTTATTACTGGAATGCTGACCATACTTTAAGAAGAGTAAATGCTACAACTGGTTACCCAGTTCAAAACACTGCTTTATCTAATCGTGGTGGTACATTACCTCGTGATATGGTTGGTTTAGGATCTTCTGTAACTTATAAAGATTTCAGATTCTCTTTCAACTTTGAATACCGTGGTGGTAACGTAATGTATGCTGACTTAGGTCGTCAAATGACATTTACTGGTTCTGGTAAGTGGACTGAAAACAGATTAGACCAAGTATTTGCAAATTCTTACTACTTAGATGCTGCAGGTAAAGAAGTGGCAAACACATCAATTAAAGTTCGTGAACCAGAGTATGCACTTTGGGTAAACAACTACCGTTTGATTGCTGAGAACTTCGTTACACCAGGATGGTTTATTAAATTAAGAGACGTTAACTTGTCTTACTCTTTACCAGCTAGCTTGGTAAAGAAATCTAAGATCTTCAGTGCAGCTAATGTGGCTATCTACGGAAGAAACTTATTTACAATTGTAGACAAGGCAAACATGTACACTGACCCAGAGTTCAGTTACACTTCAGGTAATGGTTTAGGTATTTCTAATACCGCTCAAACACCTCCAGTGCGTCAGTACGGTTTCAACGTAAACTTTGTATTTTAATCACCACAACTAAAAATATACAGATATGAAACTTTACAAAATATATATCGCGGCGTTTTTGGTACTTGTGGGAACAGGTTGTAAAAAAGACTTCTTAGATGTCAATACCAACCCTAACGCACTTCCAACAGCGACCCCAGCGTACGTTTTAGCGAACGCTATTAATACATCTGCTTCTTCATTAGTAGGTGTAAATGAAACAGGTATGTTCTGGTCTGGTCATTGGACACAGTCTAATGGTTATATCATCAGTACTACTTTGTTTGCATACAATTTCACTAACGGTGATTTTAACTATTGGGATGGTACGTATGATAACTTATACGACTACCAATATGTAATTAACAATGCAAAAGATGCGAATCAAGAATTTGCAAAAGGACCTGCAAAAATCATGCAAGCTTTCAACTACCAAAAATTAGTTGACTTGTATGGTAATATTCCTTTTTCTGAAGCATTAAAAGGCGTGGGTGCTTTAGCTCCAAAATTTGACGATCAAAAAGCAGTGTATGAAGGTTTAATTACTTTATTAGATGCTGGTATCGCAGATGTAAAAGCTAATCCAATTCCAAGTGCTTTCACTGCATCTGATGTATTATTCAAAGGAAGTGCTACTAACTGGATCAAATTCGCGAACTCTTTGAAATTGCGTATTTTAATGCGTCAATCTAGAATCAGCGGAAGAGATGCTTATATCGTTACTGAATTGAATAAGACAATTGCTGAAGGTACTGGCTTCTTAACAACTGCTGATGCAGGTGTTAATCCTGGTTATACTCCTTCTGCTGGTCAAATCAATCCTTTCTATGACACTTATGGTTATAGTGAGACTGGTGCAAGAAGAGCAAACAATAACTGGCCTCGTTTTACTGAATTCACTGTAAACTCTTTAAAGAATACAGGTGATACAGTTCGTATGAAGCGTTTAATGTATGCT
>CAZXWT010000248.1:0-2102 GCA_964644475.1 uncultured Sediminibacterium sp.
CATCTTTCTGATCACCCAAAGTATCTTACTATCCTCCACCCCCATGGCATTCAAATCTGCAATAGACCTGATTTTGTAATTTCTAAGCAGTCTCCAATAATAATCAAATATCAAGATATCATTGAATGCTGCTGTACCTAGTTTATGTGCAAACCAAATATTCTCTTTTACAATAACATCTTCGTTATTTCTACAAAAAACAGTGGTTTGATCCTCATGTAAACCGATGCTCACCAAATGCTCATCTAAGTATGTATATTGATACCCTTTTGTAAGTAATTGCACATAATAATCTACATCCACCAACCAAATATAAGACTCGTCATACCTAATGGTTATGTCTTTTCTTAACATGGTATTGCTAGGAGGACCTATTACATTGGCTCTTAAAATATGATGAGGTCTTTTTAACATGTCTTTCAAGAGACTTTTAATGGCCTGCAAAGTAATCACTTCTCCATCAGGCTGAATGGCTGTATTCTTACAAAAAACAAAACCAATATTTGGATCTTTTTTAAAAGCACTTAAAAATCTAGAAAGCGCTTGTTCAGATTCGAACCAGTCATCTTGATGCAAAAGCATATAATAATCCCCTGTCGCCTTGTCTAAAGCATTATTCCAGTTTGTAGGACTCTTTAATGCTGGTTGATTATGATAATATTTGATATCTAGCTCAGAAATATAAGGTTGAATTGCTAATTTTAGGTCCGAACTGGGGGAATCATCCGAAATAATGATTTCTACATTTTTATAATCCTGCTTAGCAACTGACTGAATAGCCCTTAAAACATATTCAGGTTTTTTATAAGCAGGTATACAAATAGAAATTTTTGGTTCAGACATGAAAAGCATTCATTAATGATTATTACAAATATACTAAAGGGGATTAGAAAAAGATGGATTCAATCCGCTGAAAAAACTAGATTCAAAAAACTTTCTTGGTGGTCAACGCGTATACTTAAAAACCAGGAGGACAAAAGTCTTAAGACTCGCCATTTTGATCAATTCATACTGCACTATATTCGACCTTATGAATTGGTTAAAACCTATAAAGAGATTTTTGTAGAAGAGATTTACCAATTCGAAACAAAAAAAACACATCCCGTTATTTTGGACTGTGGTGCCAATATTGGGCTAAGCACTATCTACTTCAAAACAATTTATCCCAATGCCATTGTGCACGCTTTTGAACCCGATGCGGCTTTGTTTGAAATACTTTCAAGGAATATACATAGCAATCAATTCAAAGAAGTTGAACTACATCAAGCAGCTATTTGGACTGAAAACACCACCCTATCTTTCGACAATAAAGGATCAGAAGGTAGTCATATAGACACAAGTGGGCAATCAGCAAATAAAGTAAACGCCATAAAACTATCTTCTTTTTTAGCTAATTTGGATGCAATAGATTTTTTGAAGATGGATATTGAAGGGGCAGAATATGAAGTAGTGAAAGATTGTGCCGAACACTTGCATAAAATTGAAAACTTCTTTTTAGAGTACCATGGAAAAGCAAGTGACACATTTAAATTAAATGAATTATTAAACATCGTAGAGAAGGCAGGATTTAAAGTATATATCAAAATGGCAGCAGATAATTTAAAGCGACCATTTACACAAAAAGCTACTGGCACTATTTACGATGTTCAACTCAATATTTTCTGCTACAAGTAATACCAATTTATGCAAGACCAAATAAGTGTTATTATTCCTTGTTATAACGACGGAAAGTTTATCAATGAAACTGTTGATAGATTAAAAAAACAAACTCTGCCAGCTAAAGAGATTATTATTGTCAATGATGGATCTACTGATCAATTCACTATTGATGTTTTAAAAGAGTTAGACAAAGATCCATTAGTGACTGTATTACATAAAGAAAATGGCAGAATGGGTGCTGCAAGAAATTATGGAGTGCAACATGCCAAAGGAAATATCATAGTTACACTAGACGCTGACGATTATTTTGACAATAGCTTTTTTGAAAAAGGCATTCAAATTTTACAAAACGAACCTAGTACTGGTGTAGTGAATAGTTATATCCAATATTTTGGGAACAAATCGGACAAGTCAAGACCTAGAGGGGGCAATGCATTTAACTT
>CAZXWT010000249.1:0-2098 GCA_964644475.1 uncultured Sediminibacterium sp.
GTGGTAGCGCCCATACCCGGGCGTGGGAGTTCGAATCTCCTCTTCCGCACAAAGCATCCACAACAACAGTTGTGGATGCTTTTTTAAGGAGTAAGTGTAAAGAGCTTGCTCTTGAAACTTACGAGGTAAAAAAGCAAAACCAATCCCTTGGGATTGGTTTTGGATGCTTTGGGTTAGCTACCCAGCTTGATCAGCGAGCCCAAAGGGCGAGCTAATCTCTATAATTTCTCCAATATCTCTTTTCCAGATCTTACGTAGTCAGCATTTTTAGCAGCTTCTGCCATTTTCACACAAGTCTCTGCACTTGCTCTAGCACCTTTCTTATCACCTAAAGCAACTTGTACTTTGGCTTTTAATAAATATAACCAGTATGCATTTGCATTACCAGCGATAGCCTTGTCAACATATACTAAAGCTTTGTCGTAATCTTTATCAATATCATAATAAAAATTAGCTGCAGCACTGTACACATTTGCATTCACATTTGCTCCAGTTGTAGCATCTTGGATTTGTTTACGGATTGTTGGTTTGATATCAGTTTGGATTGGTAAGCAAACCATTGTATTAGCCCACTTTAAACAAATGGTAGCTGTTTCAGGTGTGATATTGTCTACATTAATGGTAAAGCTTTCTGTAAAATTGCTAGTAGTTTCTGGTTTTACAGAAACTCTTACAACGTCTTCAGCTTCTTTGTATTCAAAACTTCCCCAACCTTTAGAGTTAGTATTTAAAATAACAATCCATTCTGTTTTACCAGGGATAGTGAATAAACCATAATCACCAGCAGCCAATGTTTTACCACCTACACTAACTGGGTGAGAGAAAGTTACTTTTGTAGCAGCATTCGCGCCTGTTCTCCAAACCACACCAGTAGGTGCTAATAAAGAACCTTCACCAAATACAGATCTACCTTTGATGCTTGGTCTTGAATAAGTGATATCAATTTTCCCCATTCCAAATTCTTGAGAAAGGGTTTGAGTAGGACTAGCTGCAGGCATCTTAATTTGAGCCGTAGCTTGCAAGCAAATAATACTTGTTAAAGCAAACAATATTCTTTTCATGTGTTGATTTTTTGAATGACAAACCTACTACATTTTAACCTATTAAAAGGTTAATTTTTGAGGGAGTTAAGCTTTTTTGAAGGCTGGGTGAAATCTGTCCAGGGTATCTCTTAAGTATTCCCTGTTTATATGCGTATAGATCTCCGTTGTGGTGATACTTTCATGTCCCAACATCTCTTGAACAGCCCTTAAATCGGCACCGCCTTCCACTAAATGTGTTGCAAAAGAATGTCTAAAACTATGAGGCGAAATAGTTTTATTAATTCCTGTTTTTTGAATAAGGTCTTTAATAATATAAAAGATCATGACCCTACTTAAAGCTTTGCCTCTGTTGTTTAAAAACAAAATGTCTTCACAATCTTTGGCTGGGGTTTGATGTACTCTAATGGTATCCTTATAAAGTTTGATGTATTTAATAGCATCCGAACCTATGGGTACCAATCTTTCTTTATCACCTTTACCAATCACTCTAATAAATCCAACGTCTAAATATAAAGAGGTGATCTTCAAATTGATTGCTTCAGTAACCCTGAGGCCCGAACTATACATGACTTCTAAAATTGCTTTATTACGGCCTCCTTCAGGTTTGCTTAAATCTATCGCACCAATGAGTTGTTCAATTTCTTCAAAGCTTAATACATCTGGAAGTTTTCTTTGAATTTTAGGAGTAGGTAATAGGGTAGTTGGGTTGATGGTAATAATTTGTTCTAATAAACAATATTTAAAGAATGACTTAATGCCTGATATAATTCTAGCTTGAGAACTAGGAGCCATTTCTAATTTTCCAATGGTTTGTATAAATGCTTGTAAATGCTTTAAGTTAACTTCTGCAGGGCTTATTGCACCAACTTCATCAAATAAGTACTGAGCAAACTTGTCTATGTCTCTTAAATAGGCTTCTACAGAGTGAGCGCTAAGGGACTTTTCTAATTGAAGAAATGCTTTAAAGCCTTTTTTATAAATGTCCCAATGCATTGATTTTATTAAAAGATTTGATAGTTAAGCAAGAATGATTTTATTTCGCGTCTCATTCTATT
>CAZXWT010000250.1:0-2087 GCA_964644475.1 uncultured Sediminibacterium sp.
TTATTTTGTGCAACTGACTGTAAAGCAATACATAAACAGATTGTTAAAAGCATCAAATTGGGCTTTTTAACAATATTCAAGGTGTTTTTTACGTTAGTTTTGTATCCTAGATGTATCACTGCTGCAAAAATAAAGTAAAACAGCGTTAAGCAACTGATTATGAAGCAAAATAGACTGATTTTAGCATTTCGTATTGTAATTATTGCCATTTTAAGCATTTTATTTACCCAGAAACAGATCGCAGCTCAAGCCAAAAGCCTTAATAGAATAGTAATCGATCCAGGCCACGGCGGAACTGACCCTGGATCTTATGGCAAATATTCTACAGAAGCAGCTGTTTCTTTAGCTATATCCCTAAAATTGGAGCAATATATCAAGCAAGCTTTACCAGAAGTGGAAGTGATGTTGACCAGAAGAACAGATGTATTCAATTCTGTTGTAGAGAAGGCTGAAATTGCCAATCAGATGAAGGGTGATTTGTTTGTGTGTATTCACACCAATTCAGCGCAAGGAAAGAAAGTTAGAGAAATTGTAGGATACACTACTAAAACCTATACTGTAAAAAAGAAAGGCAAGAAAAAGAAAGTAACCAGAGAAGTACCAGAATATAAAACTACCTATCTACCAAGTACCGCTTTTGGAACAGAGACTTACATATACGGAGTAGGTAAAACAGAGCAAAGAAAAGGGGTTGCAGAAGATATGGTAGATGAGTTGGTAGAAAAATTGGACTCGGTTTCAGAAGCACAAATCAAGAAATTAAATGATTCTGATCCAACCAGATCAATGATGGCTAGTTTATTAACCCAACAATATTTTCAGAGGGCTGCTAGTTTAGCATTGACTATTGAGGACGAATTTCAAAAATCAGGTAGAAATAGTCGTGAAGCTAGACAAAGAGATCAAAAAGGAATTTGGGTTCTTGCTGCCGTTAAAATGCCAGCTGTATTAATTGAGACTGGTTTTATTTCCAATCCTCAAGAAGAAGACTATTTGAATAGTGAGGAAGGCCAAAATCAGATATGTGAAGCCATTACAAAGGCTTTGGTTAGATATAAAACCTCTTTGGAAATACAAAAAAGCGCTAAAGACAGCAGGTAATAGCCCTTTATTAGTTAAATTTGCATTGTAAGAATACTTCAAGAAACAATGCGTGTATCAAACGAAACAAAAGTAGGTGCATTAACAGTAATCGCTGTTACTCTAATTATACTTGGATTTAATTTCCTCAGAGGCAAAACTATTTTCAAGTCTGGAAATTTTATATACGCAAAATACCACGATACAAAAGGGTTAATTGTTTCTAACCCAGTTTTTGTTAATGGATATCAAGTAGGAACTGTTTTTGAAATAGAAAACTTAAATGCCAACTTATCAGATATAAGTGTTGCAATCAAATTAAATAATAATTATCAGATTCCAACCAACTCAATAGCTACAATTCAAGAAAACCCATTAGGTACCAATAGTATTTATATCTCATTAGGAAATGCTACTACATACTTACATAATGGAGATACTGTTAAGACAGCTCCCGCTACAAGTTTATTAGGAGATTTTATGAATACGCTTTCTCCAATGGGTGAACAATTTAAGAAAACTATTGATGAACTAAGAAAGGTTTTGGTGAATGTGAATACAGTGATGGATGATGAAAATAAAGCTCATTTTAAAGAATTAATCGCCAACCTAACAAAGACTTCAGACAACTTGAATAAGTCCATGGCATCCATTCAACAAATGGTAGATAAACAAGGAGGATCCATTACTCAGACTGCAGAAAATTTAAACGGATTCACTAAGAACTTAGCGGATAACAATAAGAAAATTAGTAATATCATCAATAATTTAGATAGCACTTCTCAATCCATCAAGGATGCTAATTTGAGTAAAACAATCAAAGAGATTCAAACAGCTTTAGCAGGTATTAATTTGACATTGCAAAAATTGAATTCAGGAAATGGTACCGCTGCTAAAATAATGAATGATCCTGCAGTGTATACAGAATTGAAAAATACCATCAATAGTGTTAATACATTAGTAGATGATATTAAAGTACATCCAAAAAGATATATTAACCTTTCTGT
>CAZXWT010000251.1:0-2067 GCA_964644475.1 uncultured Sediminibacterium sp.
ATAGCAGCAATTTTTGCATTGCCTTTATATCTATAGCCAAATTCAATTTCACTAATTATAGGAATACCTTTTGCATGAATCGCTTTTACCAATTCATTCTTGTCAGGTATACCAGGACTTTTCATTACTTCATCAGCAGCCAAGATTCTTTCTACACTATGTGAACCAGATTCAAATTCAATTTGATGATCTTCTAATTCTTTTTGATAAGCAGGCTTAATGGCACTTGCATCAGATACAAATACATCATAGCCTTTTTGCTTTGCTAGAATTGCAGTACCTACTCCACTTTCACCTGCGCCTAATATGATTAACTTCTTTGCCAATGTTATCTAGTCTTTAAGGTTAAAATTGATGCCACTACCAATAAAATAGTAATGATCCAAAAACGTACTGCAATTTTACTTTCGTGAAAACCTTTCTTTTGATAGTGATGATGCAATGGGCTCATTAAAAACACCCTTCTACCTTCACCATATTTCTTTTTAGTGTATTTAAAATAGGATACTTGAATAATGACACTCAAGTTTTCAATTAAGAATACACCACAAAAAATAGGAATTAATAATTCTTTTCTAACAATAATTGCCAATGATGCGATGATACCACCTAATGCTAAACTTCCTGTATCACCCATAAATACTTGAGCAGGATATGCATTGTACCATAAAAATCCAATACAGCCTCCCACAAATGCACCTACAAAAATGGATAGCTCGCCCAAATTAGGGATATACATAACATTCAAGTAATCTGCAAATACATAGTTACCACTCACGTATACAAAAACGCCTAATGCTGCACCAATAATAGCACTTACTCCGGCTGCCAATCCATCTAAACCATCAGTAATATTAGCGCCATTAGAAACGGCTGTCACAATAAAGGTTACTACTAAAATATAGACAACCCAAGTATACTGCTCTGCTCCTGGGCCAATCCAACTTACTAATTTGCTATAGTTAAACTCATGATTCTTTACAAATGGAATAGTAGTAATAGGTGTTTTTACTTTTACAAAACGACGCTCTACACCGTTAATATTTCTTACTACTACATCTGCCCCTTTAGCAATATGTTCTCCTTTTTGAAGATTAGCAGATATATTCGTAGAAATAATTTCACGCTCAACTGTTACTGCATTGCTAAAATATAAAGTCACTCCAATAATTACTCCCAATCCAACTTGACCAATAATCTTAGATAAACCCGCCAAGCCATCGCTGTTTTGCTTTTTATATGCTTCTCCTTTGCTTTGAGCTTCTTTACGTGCACGAATTTTAAAATAATCATCTAAGAAGCCAATCAATCCTAGCCAAACAGTACACAAAATCATTAAACGGATATATACCTTATCTAAATTGGCAAATAATAATGTAGGAATTAAAACACTCAAAAGAATAATAATACCACCCATTGTTGGAGTTCCCTTTTTTTGTTGCTCACCAGCCAATCCTAATTCTCTTACTGTTTCTCCAATTTGTTTTTTCTGTAAGAATAAAATCATTTTTTTACCAAATACAGTAGCAATAAACAAAGACAATAAAATGGCCATTGCAATTCTTGATGTCAAGAATTGAAAAGCGCCCAATCCAGGTATATTGAATGATTTATGTAGCCAAGAAAATAATTGGTATAGCATGGGGATTATTTTTCTAATTCTTTAAATAGATTAAACAAAGTCTCTTTATCATCAAAATGCGTTTTCACACCTTTAATTTCTTGGTACTTCTCATGACCTTTACCGGCAACCAAAATAATATCTCCTGGATTCGCAATACTCACAGCAGCTTTGATGGCTTCTTTTCTATCTGCAATTTTGATATATTTTCTTTTTGCTGCACTAGTCAAACCTTGTTCCATATCATTTAATATATCATTAGGATCTTCAGAACGAGGATTATCACTAGTCAAGAAAACTTTAGTACTCAAATCACATGCTACTTGAGCCATGATGGGTCTCTTTGTTTTATCTCTATCGCCACCACAACCTACCACAGTGATTACTTGCTCTCCACCTTTTTTCAATTTTGCAATAGTTTCTAAAACATTTTCTAAAGCATCTGG
>CAZXWT010000252.1:0-2054 GCA_964644475.1 uncultured Sediminibacterium sp.
CATGTAAAGTATTGATTATAAGCAATATACAAATCAAGTAGTATACTGCCTACAAATTAACTAAGAATCTTGTTTAATGTGTTTTTAATACACATTATTTTTTATCTTTAAACTCGCTTAAAAAGATTGTAAACGATTGAATTGCTTAATACTATGTCAAATGTGGTGCCCAAGAAAGCTGCAGTAAAAAAAACAGCTACGAAGAATGCGATAAAGCTAAAAATAAGCTTTCATTTAAAATATAAAACTCATTTTGGACAGGTAATTTACTTGTATGGGAATCATCCATCTTTAGGGGATAATCAAATTGATCAAGCTATACCAATGGTGTATCTGAATGACGACTATTGGGTTTTACATGTAGCGTTAGAAGGTAATTCAGCTGATAAAATTGAATACCATTATTTTATTTTGAATGAAGATGGTACAAAGGTTTTTGATGCAGGTAATAGTCAATCCATTACTTTAAGTCAAATTAATAGTAAAGAAATAGTTTTAATTGATAGTTGGAATTTTACAGGATATAAAGAGAACGCATTTTATACAGCACCATTTGAGAATGTACTTTTATCAAAATCAATCAAAGAGACAGCTGCAACTGCTTTTGAAAAATCAACTACACATGTATTCAGAGTGAAAGCACCTTTATTAGAAACAGATCAAACAATTTGTATTGTAGGAGAGTCTGCAGTTGTTGGTGCTTGGGATTGTACAAAAGCAAAACCATTAAATAAAATTGCTGGAGAACAGTTTTTTGAAATCGCATTAGATGTTCAAAAAAGTAATTTTCCATTTGTATATAAGTATGGCATTTACAATACAAAGACAAAAACTTTTGTTGCATTTGAAGAAGGGAATAATAGAGTGGTGTATGAGCCAGTGGGTAAGGATAAATTGGTGATGGTAAATGATGGCTTTGTACATTTAAACACAAAACAATGGAAAGGCGCAGGTGTAGCGATACCTGTATTTTCATTAAGATCAAAACAAAGTGCTGGAGTAGGAGAATTTGCAGATATCAAAAAATTAGTTGACTGGGCCAATCAAGTGGGGATTAAATTAATTCAAATTTTACCTATAAACGATACGACTGCGACGCATAGCTGGATGGACTCTTATCCTTATGCAGCTATTTCTGCTTTTGCATTGCATCCCATGTTTATTAGAGTAGAAGATTTGTTTAACAAGGAACAACAAAAATTATTAAAACCTTTCCAATCAGATATTTCGGCATTGAATAATTTACCTGAGGTAGATTATGAAGGGGTGATGAAATTAAAATGGGAACTATTAAAAATAGCATATAAAGAAAATGGAGAAAAGGTTTTAGCAAGTGCAGACTTTGCAGCTTATTTTGAACAAAATAAAAACTGGTTGGTTTCTTATAGTGCATTTTCTTATTTAAGAGATTTACATGGCACGGTGGATTTTAATCAATGGCCAACTCATTCGGTGTATGATGAAAAATCAATTCAGGCTTTAATTAAGCCTGGATCAAAAACTTATGACGCCATTGCATTTTTCTATTTTGTACAATATCAATTGCATGTACAATTACTAGATGCCACTCATTATGCACATCAACATGGTGTAGTGGTAAAAGGAGATATCCCAATTGGTGTATACCGTTACGGCGCAGATGCATGGCAGAACAGACACTTATTCCATATGGATATGCAAGCTGGTGCACCTCCTGATGATTTTGCAATAGCCGGACAAAACTGGGGCTTCCCAACTTACAATTGGAAAGAGATGGCATCTGATGGATATGCATGGTGGAAGTCTAGATTTGATCAGATGAAGTATTATTTCGATGCATTTAGAATTGACCATATATTGGGCTTTTTTAGAATTTGGAGTATTCCAATGAATGCTGTTGAAGGTATATTGGGTCATTTTGTTCCAGCCATCCCAGTTTCTATCAACGAATTGAACGCTAGAAATATTCATATAGATCACTATAGATTAACGCATCCATTTATCAATGAAACTGTTTTGTTTCAACAATTTGGATACGATAATGAAATCATCAAGAAAGAATATTTGAAATCAAT